>JAFAGX010000438.1 GCA_019237515.1 Acidobacteriaceae bacterium | reverse complement strand
TTTGATTTTCAGCTTGATGCGCTGGTAACCGTGCCCGAGTTCCTCGTCTACTTTTCTTACCAAGGCCTGTGGGTTTTCGCGAATTCCTAACGACACCCCGCACGCGATTTCGTTCAAGGTACCGCCAAGCAACTTGCCAAGGGGTATGTTTTTCAATTGGGCTTCTGCATCCCAGATGGCATTCTCCACGCCAGCTTTCGCCATCTGATGCCCGCGGATCGACGCTAACAAATCTGGCACTTCGCTCGCGGCACACAACTCTTTTCCGACTAACTTGCTCGAAATGAAATCCGAAATAATGTGCCAGGCGGTATCGGTGGTCTCGGAGTTGTACGAGGGACTCTCGACCGTCGTCACTTCGCCCCACCCGCTTACGCCGTCAACAACCACCTCGGCCAGAAGAATCCTGCGATCCTGGGTAACCCCGAAGCTGGTTTCAAATGGCGCTTTCAGGCGCATGCGGACTTCGCGGAGCACGATTTGTTCAATAATCATAAGAACTCCAACTAACTTTGCGTTGCTGCGTTCCAGCAGCCAGCAATGAGGGGTCGGTGTCGGAAACCGAGTCTGGCCGGTTGAATTTACTTTGGCTGCGGGAATCCGATAACTGCTCGAAGGTCAAATTCAAGATTGGATACTGCTGCCAGTCCCTGTAATCGAAATGCCACCACTCGTACTGATAAACGGCGAAGCCTTCTTCCTCTAAAACCCTTCGCAGCAGCGCCCGGTCAAACCGCTGCAAGGACGTGCCGCCCGGATAGGAGGCATACGAACGCTCCGACATTTCATCGTAGCCGCCGGTCATGGCTAGCTCTGTTCCGGTCTTCAGGTCATAAAGTGTCAGATCGACCGCGCAGCCTCGGTTGTGACGCGAGCCTTCGTTCGGATCGGCGACGAAGATCTTCTTGTCAGCAGGGGTGGCATCCCAGAAAATTTTCGTTACATACCAGGGACGGTACGCGTCGTGGACCAGAAAGCCATATCCGAGTGTTTGCAGTTGTTGCGCGGCCCGCGCCAGCGCCTCCGCTGCCGGACGCTGCAGGAAAGCCTTGCCCCGTTCGTAGACCGGCGCTCCTAGAAAATTGTTTGCCGTGGCATAACGGATATCGAGCTTTACGTTGGGGACAACCGTCGTAAGATCCACCAGATCGGCAGCGCGATATGATTTGTTTTCTTCCGGCGGCTTCGCTGCGAGCGCGCGCTCCCTCAACTCCGCTATTGACTCGACGGGGTGGACTTGGAGGCCGGTTCCAATTTCCTGCCGTCGTTTGAATATGACCGCGCCGATCGCGACTTGGGTTGCGCGCCCGCTCCCATCGCGCGTGAATTTTGCGGTCTCGCCGTCATACAGCCCGTGCGCAGGAAACTTGAACAGATCGGTTGACTGCTGTTCGAGCGGATCGTACTCGAACCACTCAATCAGGACATTGAGCTTGCCGTCCTTCTCAAGCACGTACAAAATGTCGTGATCCCATCCGTACTCGCCGATGAGTCCGTCGAAAGCGGATGCGGGGACAGGCTGCGCCGATCGGATGCGATTGAGTCTCGTTTCACCAACGCGAAGACCATCATCACTCGGAACTACTTTTGTTCCCGGGTCAACATCCAGGCGTCCATCTGGAACTAGCGCGTTTCCCAAACTTCGAAGTTGCGTTTCGAAGCCTCCGTTAGCCGGCAGCATGCCCACTGTTCCCTCTTGCTCGTTTAGATCGATGGTGTCCTTGCCATCGCCGTACCGGCCGGCAAGTTTCCGGGCCAGTTCAATCGGAACGGGCTGCGTTGCCTCAAAGGTTGGAAGTGCTTTCCCGGCGCGCTTCGCCAACATTGCTTCGAGTGCCTGCCGCGCGACTGCATTCACCACGGCATTTGAGGCGTCCATGGTGGTGACGGTCACCACACCGAGTTTTTCGTCGGGCATACCGACGACCTCAGTCGCAAATCCGTAAATCGCACCTCCATGCCCGACCACTCGATGACCATCCAGTTCAGAAATGGCGAATCCTAAACCGTATCCTTTCTTCGCTGCCGGACCGCTGAACTGTGGCACCCACATCTGCTCCAAAGTCTCGCGCTTGAGCACCTGCGCCTTCGCAGCCTGGCCTCCATTGAACAGCACCATCAGGAACTGAGCGAGATCTGTGACCGTCGAGTACATACAGCCGGCCGGCGCCAGTCCAAGCTCGAACGTGGGCGCGGGAAATTTCAGGCCGTCATAGCTCCACATGTAGGCCTTCGCAAGATTGCGGATCAGGGCAGGCTCGGGCGAAAATGCGCTCTCGCTCATTCCCATTGGCACCAAAACCGCGCGCTTCAGATAATCAGGAAATGCTTCGTGGTTCATTTGCTGCAACGCATAACCAACCACCGCGATGCCGGCGTTGGAATATTTGGTGTGTGTCCCCGGCGGATATACCAGTTCTGTCGAGTTCATGCTTCCGACTGTCGCTTCCAAGCTGGGTTCAGTCGGATCAAAGTAGTTGCCTACCGGCGGCTCACGGAGCAGTCCCGAGCGGTGCGACATCAGCTCGCGCAAAGTGATTGGCTTATCAAATGGGTTTTTTGGATGAAAATCCGAGATGTATTGCGAAACGGGCGCATCCAGATTGATCTTCCCAGACTCGACCATCTGCATGATGGCAATGTCAGTAAACAATTTTGACACCGAGCCCACGCGATACACGGTGTGCGCCGTCGCCGGAATCTTGTTTTCGGGGTCCTGATATCCGAATCCCTGGGCCCATACGACATCATTCCCCTCCACCAGCGCAATAGAGAACGCGGGCAGCTGCTTGGTCTCCATCTCGAAGCGAATCATTGGCTCGATGGCTGCTGCCACAGAGGCGTAGTCACGTCGCGGAGGTATGTTGGGTTGATCTTCTGCAGCTGCAGCGAAGCCGAGCAGAAACGCAGCGACGATTGCAGACGTCAGAAGCCGCTGAATTCTGATGTTTACATTCATGAAGCAATCACTTTTGCTGGGCTGAGCTCGGTTCTATTACTCGACTGAATACAATCTCGGGCGCTTCCGGCTCAAAAGGAGCGGAAATCGCGTCAATCTCCCCATTCATGTTCGTGAGGAATCTGATTTTGCCGATGTCAACCGATCCGCTTGAGCCCGAAGGAGCTTCGAAAATGTCGTACTCATAATGCCGCAGCGGGAAACTGAGTTGGTTGAGTGTGCCGTTGAAACCATCCCCATTGGGCTGGATCGTGATCACACCATAACCAGGGTTTTCGTAGCGTCCGGCGTAATCTTTCAAATCATGAGAAGGATGGGTGTTGGGTTTGCGCTCCGCCTGCTCTTTTTTGTTCTCCTGCTCCTCTTCAGCCTTCTCCGTTGCCTCAAGATCTTTGTAGCGTTTAGCCCAATCGATTGCATCCATTCCGAACAATCGGTCATAAATGTGGTACTGGATGATTTCCGGCACTGGATCGTCATCCAGCAGATTGGTAAGAATGATCACCCCGACGTTGTCGTCTGGTAGCAGCGACAACAACGCATAGAAACCGTCGATGCCGCCGTTATGCCACCAGAGCGGATGTCCGCGATAGGAGGAAATCACCCATCCCATGGCGTAACTGCGCGGGCCAATTTCCTTCTGCATTAAACCTTGCGGCATCGCAACCTGCGGAGTGTGGTTCAGCTTCAGATTGGCTTCCGAAACCAATTGGCGATCTCCTGCTTTGCCGTTTCCCAGCTGAAAAATCGCGTAGCGAGCCATGTCCTCCACATTTGAATTTATGGAACCTGCGGGTCCGATCGAATTGACAGGATGAAAAGGAATTTCTGAGACCGCTCCGCTGTGCTCATCTTTGTGATAGGGATGCGCAAAATCCGAACTCTTCTGACTATCGGAGACTGAGAAGTTGCTGGATTTCATCTGCAGGGGATCGAAGATTCGCTGCTGAATAAAATCTTCCCAACCCTGCCCGGAGACCTTCCCAACCAGGTAGCCAGCGGTCATCACCAGCATATTGTTGTAGTGATATCCACTGCGGAAATCGTGGTTGGACTGAAGAAAGCGCAACCGCCGCACCAAATCCTCTCGACTGAAATCCGAACTGTACCAGACCAGGTCGTGGCCGGCCATGCCGACGCGGTGTGAGATCAGATCGCGCGGGGTCATGCGCTCGCTTGCCACCGGATCGTACATCTGAAATTCAGGAAGATACTGCCGCACCGGCTTGTCCCAGTCCAGCTTTCCTTCATCGTTCAACCTGCCCATCGAGAGTGCAGTGAAGGATTTGGAGATCGAGCCGATAGCGAAGATGGTTTTTGTGGTTACTGGCAGATTGCCCTTAACATCGCGCACGCCAAAGCCGTGTGAGTATATGACCTGGCCATTCTGTACGACCGCGATTGCCAGTCCCGGCACTTTCCATTGCTGCATCTGCGCGGATACGAATTGATCGAGGTTCTCGAGGACAGCGGAAGGCGATTGTCGCTGCTGGCCTGGAGCGCCGAGCGGAGAGAAGATTGCCAGTGCGGCCAGCAAGAGCACAACAAAAGAATGTTGATACGTTTTGTTACGCATTATCATGTCGAGCGGGGGCCGAACCCAGAATCCAGATTGCATGCGCTCAAGCCATTCTTTTAGGTGCAGGCTGTGGGTTTGTCAATCAAAAAGCAACAAATGATGTTCTTAATTGACATTATGCACTATGTGGTGTACAGCTAGTACCGCCGAAAGTCAGGCATCCGGCACGGCCCGCAAATCATGAACTCTGGTTCGAGTTTCCCTTCCCGTCCTCTGGTCGCTTTCTCCGCGGTCATAGCTTTCTGTATCGGGTCGTGGTCCCAGGTGCCCCAACCAGCACCGCAGGTCAAGAGTTCTGAGCCTGCACCTGCGTCGCAGCAGTCCGCGCCCGAGATGACCGCTGCGGACGTCGGCGCCTTCCTGGATGGGCTAGTTCCGCAGCAGTTAAAACGCGAAGACATAGCCGGCGCCGTTGTCGTCATCGTGAAAAACGGAAGCATTCTGTTCAGCCGCGGTTACGGCTTCGCCGATGTGAAGAAAAGAGTTCCGGTATCCCCTGAAGGTACCCTGTTCCGCCCCGGTTCGATTTCAAAGACCTTTACCTGGACCGCAATTATGCAACTGGTCGAGCAGGGAAAGATCAATCTGGATTCGGACGTTAACGACTATTTAGACTTCCAGATTCCACACACGTTTGGGCGCCCTGTAACTGTGCGTAACCTCATGACGCACACTCCTGGGTTTGAAGAAGTCATCAAAGACCTGCTGGTCGACCGCCCTGACCAACTGCCTCAATTGCAGCCGTTTGTAATTGCGCATCGGCCGAATGAGATTTTTGCTCCCGGCACGATTCCGGCATATTCGAATTACGGTGCAGATCTTGCCGGATATATCGTTCAGCGGGCGTCTGGACTTCCTTTTGAAGACTACATTCAGAAAAACATTTTCAAACCTCTGGGGATTACGCATGGAACTTTCATGGAGCCTCTGCCTGACTCCCTGAAGCCGATGATGTCGAATGGCTACGAGGTAGCCTCAGATGATCCGAAGCCGTTCGAACTCGTGGTTCCGGTTCCGGCGCCCGACGGGAGCCTCTCCATCACTGGGACCGATATGGCTCCGTTCATGATCGCGCATTTGCACAATGGGAAATACGGCGACATCCGCATCCTGCAGGAACAGACCGCGCAGACGATGCACACACGTCATTTTGCGATGGACTCCGCAGTGAACGGGATGGCGCTCGGTTTCTACCAGGAAAATCGCAACGGGCTGCAGATCGTCGGCCACGGCGGCGATCTGAATTACATGCACAGCGACATGCACTTGCTCCTGGACAAGGACGTCGGATTCTTTGTTTCCTATAACAGTTCAGGAAAAGGCGACCTCGACCCGCGCACAGCCCTATGGGAGAAATTCCTCGACCGCTATTTCCCGGTCGCCGCAGGTTTCCAAACCGATCCGCCGCAGACCAACGATTCCGTTGCGGGTAAATACCTCTCCAGTCGTCGCGCCCAGACAACAATTCTGCGATCACTGTGGTGGGTTTTGGCCGAACCTTCGGTGTCACAGAATGCCGACGGCACGATTCAGGTCGATGTCATGAAGGATTTTGCGGGACAGCCAAAGAAATGGCGTGCCATCGGCAACGGGCAATTCCGCGAAGTAAATGGCCAGCAGTTGCTGGTCTTCAAGCCCGATGCATCCGGCAATCTGCAGATGATCACCGAAGATCCGATCGAAATTCAGCAGCGAGTTGGCTGGACGGAAAACAAGACGGTTGTCCTTTTTGCTCTGGGGTTCGCTGCTTTGATTTTTGCCCTTACACTGCTGTTTTGGCCCATTGCAGCCCTGGTGCGCCGTCATTACAAGCATCCGCTCACATTAACTTCAACCGAACGCAGGCTTCGCGTATTGGTGAAGATCTCATGTGCAGTCGAACTCGCCGCCTTGTTGGCTTTCGCTGCATTTGTTGCGTACGGGTTCTCTAACCTGAACGGGTTTAGTGACCCATTCGACTTTTTGATCCGCATTATTCAAGTGATCTTCGTTATCGGCATTCTTGCAGCCCTCGGCATGATCTATAGCAGTTATCGTCTATGGCGGGGCGCGCCGGGATTTTGGAGCACGCTCTACACTGCCAGTTTGGTTCTGGCATCGGCGATTTTTCTATGGTTCGTCGCTGTGAGCAGGATTGTCCAGGGCAGCCTCAAGTATTAGGAGTGCGAGACGTCATGCGAGACCGCGAAAACGTGAATTGCAATTCATCCCGCCAGCGATTCAGTTTGCAGCGGCGGTTATGTGGTGCTCTTGTTTTTACACTGCTGGTGCCCATCGGGGTGGCGCAAAAAGCTAAAACGAATCCGCTCGCGCCAAAGAATGAAACCCCTGCGAAAGGAACCGAAGAAAAACTATCCGATAGCCATGACCTCACGCAAAGTGATTTGGAGGCTTTTCTGGATGGACTGGTTCCACTACAGATCGCGCGAGAGGACATCGCGGGGACGGTGATCTCTGTGGTCAAGGATGGCAAGACCTTCTTTGCCAAAGGCTATGGCTTCTCCAATGTAGAAAAGCGAATCCCGGTTTCGCCGGAGGCGACTCTCTTCCGTCCCGGCTCGATTTCGAAGCTGTTCAACTGGACGTCCATCATGCAGCAAGTCGAGCAAGGCAAACTCGATCTGGATCGCGACGTCAACGACTATCTGGATTTCAAAATCCCCCCGGCGTTTGGCAAGCCCATCACTCTTCGCAACATCAT
>JAFAGX010000230.1 GCA_019237515.1 Acidobacteriaceae bacterium | reverse complement strand
GATGGGAATACGCTGGCTGATAGCTACCTTGACCAGCATCGCTGTCATCGCGCTCATCTATCACAACGGGGTCCCGCGCACGCAGCCATGGCACAGCGTATTGCCCGGAGCGACCATGGCAACTGTGCTCTGGTTTGTTGCTACTGCCCTGTTCGGCTGGTATTTGCAGAACTATGCGGATTACAGCCTGATTTATAGTTCATTAGGAGCGGCAATTGCTCTTCTTGTCTGGATGTACATGATCTCATTAGTCATCCTGGTTGGGGCAGAATTCAACGCGATGCTGTTCCCGCGTGCGACACTGGGAAAAGAACTGAGGGAAATGCCGGTGTCAAAATCGGGGAGCTATGTGGTGTAAACAAGCGCGTTGGACTGGGCACTATTTTTCCTGACACTCTTTACGATAGTTTCTGGTTTCTATAATTTTGCGGCTCCTTAGAGCTTACCCGGAAAGCAAGATGCCGTAAGAAGCCTTGGGATATGAATATGCGCCGGATCGTCGAGCACCTGAGTAGAGGTGTTGTTTTGCGGCGACGCCTGCCGCGAAGATTCGGACGCCTGCCAATCTATGTCACACCGGAAGCGAGCCTGCGTTATTGGTTTTCCATGTCCGCGGTGGACCCCCTGCTGTATACGATGGCCGAGGAGTTAGTGCGACCGGGTTCAGTCGTGTGGGACATAGGAGCAAACGTCGGGCTTTTTTCTCTTTGTGCGGCCGCGCGTTGCGGCACTTCGGGATTCGTTCTCGCGGTCGAGCCCGATATCTGGCTCGCCAATCTCGTGATTCGTTCAGCCAGTCAGCTTGCGGCCAAACAATTCTCGTGTGCGGAAGTAAAGCTGCTATGTGCAGCTATCTCTGATTCGATCGAAGTTACCGGACTTTGCATTGCCGAAAGGCAGCGGGCGTCGAATCATTTGACGCAAACCCAACGATCAATGCATTCAGGAAATACGCGACCTCTCCAGCCGACTGCCTGCCTTACACTGGATTTCCTTCTCACACAATTCCCGCCTCCATCAGTGCTGAAGATTGACGTCGAGTCACACGAAGTAAGAGTTCTGAAAGGAGCCAGGAAATTGCTGCAGGAGGTAAAACCACTGATCTGGTGCGAGGTATTGCGCGAGAATTCTTCTGAAGTGACCTCACTACTGCGTGAGGCTGGTTATGAACTTTACGGGGCTGAAAGCACACCGCATGAGCGGATAAGCCGAGCGTGGTTTCATACACTGGCGATTGCGGGGCCGCAATGAATTTGGAATTTGAGCGCGATCCATTTCCGAATTTGTGACACGCTCACTTAAACGAACCTGACCATGCTCCCCCTCTATAGAATACTTGCACCCGAGTTTACGAGTTTAGGCAGGAGATGAATGACAGCGAACACCCCAGGAACATCGTTCGTAACCGGAAAACCAAACCGGCGGGCGAAGATTATTTGCACTGTGGGTCCAGCGTGCAACTCGGAGGAGATGTTGCTCGATCTGATGCGCTGCGGCATGGATGTTGCCCGGCTCAATTTTTCCCACGGAACCCACGATGAGCATGGACGCGTCATCGACCGACTGCGCGCTGTGGCAAAACGGGAAGGTCGCACCATCGGCATCCTTCAGGATTTACCGGGCCCCAAGATTCGCACCGGTCCTTTAAAGAATCACGGATCAGTAAAACTGGATAGCGGCGCGAAGATCACGATCACACCAGGCGCGGTAGAAGGCACAGCGAAACTGATCTCAACAACTTTCCCCGATTTGGCCAAAGAAATCGAACCGGGCGCGCGGATCCTGCTTGCCGATGGCCTCATTGAATTATCTGTGCTCGCGATCCATGGACTGGATGTGGAATGCAAGGTCATCAATGGCGGCGAACTGGGGGAGCATAAGGGCATCAACTTACCGGGGATCGCCTTATCAATTCCCGCTCTGACGGAGAAAGACAAGGTGGATTTGGCATTCGGCCTCAAGCATGGCGTCGACATGGTAGCGGTTTCGTTCGTGCGCTCCGCCTCCGATGTGCGTACTGTCAAAGACATTCTTACGGCTCACAGCAGCGATATTCCGGTGATCTCTAAACTGGAAAAGCCCCAGGCCATCGAGCATCTGGAAGAAATTCTGGATGTAACGGACGGCGTCATGGTAGCGCGCGGGGACTTGGGGGTAGAGATGCCGCCTGAGAAAGTGCCGGTAATTCAAAAGCATGTGATTCGGCGGTGCGCGGAGTGGCGAAAACCGGTGATCACCGCGACCCAAATGTTGGAGTCAATGATTGAGAACCCCAGGCCAACACGGGCCGAGGCGAGCGACGTAGCCAACGCCGTCTTTGATGGCAGCGACGCGGTGATGCTGTCTGCGGAAACAGCGACTGGGCAATATCCACGCGAGGCAGTCGCCATGATGGCGAAGATTGTGGTTGAGGCTGAACACAATATGCGTGATTTCCCCCCGCGCCGGCGTGACCGGCGGTCCCTCGGCATTGCAGAGACGATCTGCGAGTCGATTGCACATGCAGCGGAAGATTTGAAAATGGGTGCGATTGCGGTATTCACCGAATCTGGCAACACGGCGCGAATGATTTCCAAATACCGGCCGAAATCCGGAATTTTCGCCTTCAGCCACTTGTTACCCGTCTGTA
>JAFAGX010000166.1 GCA_019237515.1 Acidobacteriaceae bacterium | reverse complement strand
AACTCGGGAGCTGGGGTAAAACGAATCCGGAGCGACGAACTCCGATAGGAGGAAAACCCAGCCCCGAATAAGTCAGGAGAAAGGCTAGAGTTATGTGGTGCCCGGGACCGGAATTGAACCGGTACGCTCCTTTCGGAGCTCGGGATTTTAAGTCCCGTGCGTCTGCCAGTTTCGCCACCCGGGCGGGCATCAAGTTCTTGAAAATACTACATCAGTTTCCTGCGACGTGCTGACCCGCTCTCGCCTCGCCTGAGCCCGACTATTCTTGTCAAAATGCAGCTGCGCCGGCCTCCGCGACAGCATGGTCCTGCTCTCCGGAGCCGCCACTCACACCAATGGCCCCGACAACCTTGCCATCCTTCTTTAATGGGATACCTCCCGCAAAGATCATGATCTTGCCGTTATTAGAAGCATGGATTCCGAAGAACTGGCCTCCGGATTGTGAGTGAGTGGCTAGATCTTTTGTCGCAATATCAAAGGCCCGGGAGGTGTAGGCCTTTTTGATTGAGATATCGATGCTGCCCAGCCAGGCGCCATCCATGCGGACGTGCGTCACGAGATTGCCGCCCTCGTCGGCTACGGCGATATTCATGGGTTGACCAATTTCCTTTGCTTTTTTCTCGGCTGCCGCAACTACCCGGCGCGCGTCTTGGAGAGTCATCACGTGAATTCCTTTCGTTTTTTGTAGTGAGTTTTTAAGCCGCTGCGACAATCCCGTGCGGATCTAACACAAACTTTTTTGCCGCACCTTTGTCGAAGTCCCTGTAACCCTGGACCGCAGCATCCAGTTTTACAACCGTAACATTGACTGCTTTGGCGATTTTGATTTTGTCATGCAAGATCGCCATCATGAGTTGCCGGTTGTATTTCATCACTGGGCATTGGCCGGTTGTAAACGAATGTGACTTCGCCCATCCCAGGCCAATCCGGATGCTGAGATTACCGGTTTGCGCGTTCTTATCGACGCCACCTGGATCATCCGTGACGTAAAGGCCGGGGATGCCCAAGGCGCCGCCGGCACGGCAAATCGTCATCAGAGCATTCAACACAGTCGCTGGCGCTTCCTTCTTTGCGTCATGACCGTGGCCGCGTGCCTCAAATCCAACACAATCCACTGCGCAGTCCACCTCCGGAGTTTTAAGGATTTGAGCAATTTGCTCGCCGATTGAAGCATCTTTGGAAACATCGACAGTTTCGCAACCAAAACTTCTAGCCTGCGCCAGACGCTCGGGGATCAAATCTCCTACGATCACCACCGCGGCACCGAGTAGCTGGCAGGCAGCTGCACAGGCAAGTCCGACCGGGCCAGCACCAGCAACATAGACCGTCATTCCCGGACCAACTCCAGCGGTTACCGCACCGTGATAACCGGTGGGCAGAATGTCCGAGAGACACGTGAGGTCCTTTATTTTCGACATCGCTTGCGCTTTATCAGGAAACTTCAGCAAATTGAAATCCGCATAGGGAACCATAACGTACTCGGCTTGACCGCCGACCCATCCGCCCATATCAACGTAGCCGTAAGCTGCGCCAGGTCGTGATGGATTCACGTTCAAACAAACGCCGGTAGCGCGCTCCTTGCAGTTGCGACAGCGGCCGCAGGCGATATTGAATGGAACCGAGCAAAGATCCCCAACTTTAATGAACTCAACATCACGGCCAGCTTCAATCACTTCGCCTGTGATCTCGTGACCGAGAACCAATCCCTTTGGCGCAGTTGTGCGTCCGCGAACCATGTGCTGATCGCTGCCACAGATGTTGGTGGAAACGATCTTGAGAATCACACCATGCTCACACTTACGATTGCCGAGCGCCAGTTTTGGATAATCAATATTGTGGATCTCCACTACGCCAGGACCCATATATTCCACACCGCGATTAGTGGCCATCGTTACCTCCCGAGAATCCGCATGAAATTCCTGAAAATACTACATCAGTTCACAGGCCGAATGCTTGTGTAAGAAGTCTTAGGTCGAATCGTGCCTCGGTGCTCGCGAAACTGAGTGCGGTGGAAAAGCCTCAAGCACCCTCCGGCGTTTGTTGGCGTATGCAATTCAACCTTCCGGCACTGGACAGCGGCATCCAAGTTCCGGAAGGCGGCCCGCAGAGACCACCGCCCGAGCACTTCAATCCAAGGAGATCCAAAGCTCATGAATAGTGAGAACCCGTTTTCGCGCCGCGAACTCGTGAAGTTTTTCGGGGCCGGTCTCGCTGGCGCTGCACTTACCGATTCTCTTTCAGCTGCAGAGGCTCAGCAGTCATCCGGCTCAACCAGCGCTCCATTCGTCGATCCCACCTCGAAGTACCCGAAACCCCCATATCCCGGGCAGTCCCAGCCTTGGCCTGGGCTGGCCGGCAAAATGAACCCACGCCCTGACCATGGAGAAACCACCTACAAGGGTTCCGGCAGGCTGATGGGGCGAAAGGCGCTCATCACGGGCGGCGATTCCGGAATGGGCCGCGCAGCTGCCATCGCTTATGCACGCGAAGGCGCCGACGTTGCCATCAGCTACTATCCTTCGGAGGAGCCCGATGCCAGCGAAGTAATCCAACTCATCAAAGCGGAAAATCGCAAGGCAATTCCTATCCCAGGTGACCTCCGTCAGGAAAGCTACTGCACGGACCTTGTGGCGAAAGCGGTCCAGTCGCTTGGGGGCTTGGATATCGTCGTATCGAACGCTGGTCGCCAGCAACAGTGTCCAGATATTCTGCAACTCACAACCGACGCCTTCGACGCGACTATGAAGACCAACATCTATGCGCCGTTTTGGATTATTAAGGCTGCCCTGCCCCACCTGCGGCCGGGCTCATGCATTATTGCGACCACGTCGGAACAAGCGTACGATCCCGCAGCCAATCTGTACGACTACGCGCAAACCAAAGCTGCGACAATGAACTATGTGAAGTCGCTTGCCAAGCAACTAGGGCCGAAGGGCATTCGGGTCAATGGAGTAGCACCCGGACCCATCTGGACGCCTCTTCAAATCTCTGGCGGGGCCACGCAGGAGCACCTGATTCACTTCGGAGAGGATTATCCGTTGAAGCGGGCTGGTCAACCAGCCGAACTCGCAAGTATTTACGTACAGCTTGCGGCTAATGACGCGAGCTACACAACGGGAAATATCTATGGCGCGGGCGGTGGCAAAGGGCAGCCTTGAGCGACACGGACGCATTCGTTGTTTCGATATGCATCTGCGCGCGAATCTTGCGATAATAGTGACAACTGTTTAGAGCTGGCGAGCAGCTCACACAACGAGCTGACCCGTCTCGTCATCCAAACAGTGTTCATCTATGCCGTCGAGTCTGCTTGTACGTTGTGAACAGTGCGGACATGAAAGTGCCGCTCGTTATCATTTTTGCGGGATGTGCGGTGCCAAGCTCCCGCCACCGCAGCCTCCTGCGCCGCTTCCACCACTGAAAGACGCGTCGAATTCGCCCGAACCAGCGCGTCAACTTAATGAACCGCTGCGGCCCACGAATTCCGAACCCTTGCGTCCAGTCAGCGACCCAGCGCGGTCAGTGACTTCGCAGCCTGTGCAGCAGGTTAGTGGGCCCTCATTCCTCGGCTTGGCCGATGATTCGAGCAGCAGCGTTTCCTATTTGTTGGAAGATGAACTTAGCGAAAGCCACTGG
>JAFAGX010000373.1 GCA_019237515.1 Acidobacteriaceae bacterium | reverse complement strand
GGTCACAGTGAAAACGGGTACTCGCGTCATCTGGGTCAATCACGACGATATTCCCCACACCATCGACAGCAGCGACGGCAAATTCCGATCTGGAGCGCTGGACACCGACGATCATTTCCAATTTCTGTTCACGGAGCCGGGAGAATACCAGTTCTTTTGCCGCCTGCATCCAAGAATGACGGGAAAGATTATTGTTCAGCCGTAATGCAGTTGTTATGAAAGCTTCGTCCTCTTAAGGCCCACGCAGGAATCAAAATCAAAGCTGGTAAGCGGTTCGAAACCGATTCTCTATGTCTGCGAGACCTTGTATGCTGATCGCAATCTCTCGGACAGGAGAATCTCTTGGACTTCAGTAAGCTCTCGTTCCCTGACGCGCCTTCAATCAAGACTCCGCCGCCCGGCCCAAAATCGCAGCAGTATTTAGATTTTCAATCCGTTCACGAAGGGTCGGTCGTCTCGTATTCCAAAGGAATGCCAATGGCGATCGACAGTGCCAAGGGAGCCACCGTTCGGGACGTTGACGGAAATTCATACATCGACTTTTTCGGTGGCGCTGGAGTAATGAACGTTGGCCACTCCAATCCGGCGGTGGTAGACGCCGTAACAAAGCAAATTGGCCAGTTGACCCATGCGCTGGATTTCCCGACTGCCAGCCGCAAACTTCTGATTGAGAAGTTGTCTGCCCTTCTGCCGAAAGGCTTGAGCCGAGTTTCCTTTGGAGGGCCGACCGGGTCCGATGCGGTCGAGTCTGCAATCAAACTGGCGAAGTTCAACACCAGGCGGCAGCCGATCGTTGCATTCGAAGGTTCGTATCATGGGATGACAGCCGGAGCGCTCTCGGTCACCAGCGGGCGTCAGTTTCGTGAGCCATTTTTGCCGCTCGCGCCCGAGGTGCACTTTGTTCCCTATGCGTATTGCTACCGATGCGCCTTCAACCAAACGCCGGATAAGTGTAGCGTGGAGTGCGCGCAATATCTGAACCATGTGCTCGAGGATCCGCATTCTGGTGTGGGTAAGCCGGCGGCTGTGATCGTCGAGGCAATCCAGGGGGAAGGTGGATCGATTGTGCCTCCGCCGCAATTTATTCCCAAGGTACGGGAGATCTGCGACAAACATGAAGTCGTAATGATTGCCGACGAAGTGCAATCGGGATTCTGCCGGACCGGCAAGATGTTCGCGTTCGAGCACACCAATACCGTTCCAGATGTGGTTACGATGAGCAAAGCTTTGGGCGGTATCGGCCTGCCGATTTCAGGTATCGCTTACCGGGAAAAGTTGAACACATGGCCCGCTGCACAACACATCGGAACTTTTCGGGGCAATGTAGCCGCGTATGCGGGAGGCGCTGCGGCACTGGATTTTATGGTCGGTACAAATCTGGCTGATCATGCGGCGAAGCTCGGTGAACACATGCTTGCGTCGCTGAGAGGCTTTCAGATTGATTCGAGGATTGTGGGGGATGTCCGAGGAAAAGGTTTAATGCTGGGGATCGAGTTCGTGAAAGATAAAGGCACGAAACAACCTCACCCCGATGCTGCCCGGGCAGTGCGCTCCGCGTGCCATCGCCGCGGCCTGTTGACGGAGGTCGGCGGACACTACAACAACGTGGCGCGATTTCTGCCCCCGTTAGTTCTTACGCATGAATTAGCTGAAAGCGGGCTATCTATATTTATGGATGCGGTTAAGGAGGTAGAGCGCTCGATGTGAGCCTTCCGCCCTCAGTAGCAGGAATTCGGCTTCTGGTACGATACTCGGGTCATTGTCTCGCCGGAGAACCCATGTTTCGAATGCCCGCTTTTGCGATGTGCATGCTGATTGCGTTTTCGGTAACCGCTCATGCCGCGAGTGCCAAGCACCGAGTGGCCCAGGACACCTCCAGTGACTCGCGTCTCACGGGAGCGTTTCGCCGCCCGGCTGAGAACGGCTGGACGTTCGTTCACCTCGTCGGTACTCCATCGCAAATCGGTTTTCAGCATGGATATCTTTTAGCGCCGGAGATCGAAGACATGCTGAAGGCAGAAACTCTCCAACTCACGCACGATAACAACAAGGACTGGCAATTCTTCCGCGAGGCAGCCCAGAAAATGATGTGGGCGCATATCGAGGCGGAATACCGCGAGGAATTGCAGGGCATTGCTGATGGCGCGAATGCCGCGGGCGTAAAGCTGGACTTGTGGGACGTAGTTGCCATGAACGGCTCGAACGAGTGGAGCTACTACATTAAGCAACAGGAGAAAGAGCACGGGAACAAATCGGGGAATTTAGGTGTCGCTGGCGAGCATTGCAGCGCCTTTGTCGCCACCGGCAGTTACACGAAAGACGGACGAGTTGTGATCGCGCACAACGACTGGTCCGAATACCTGGATGGCGAACGGTGGACGATCATTTTTGATGTAGTTCCGGCAAACGGTTTTCGCTTCATTATGGATGGTGGCCCGGGCTCCATTCACAGCGGCGACGATTTCGGAGTCAATTCCACGGGAATCGTTATCACGGAGACCACAATTGACGGTTTTTTCGGCTATGACCCTGGAGGGATTCCTGAGTTCGTCCGCGCGCGCAAAGCCATGCAGTACTCGAAGTCCATCGACGACTTCGCACGCATTATGGAACAGGGGAACAATGGCGGATATGCGAATGATTGGCTGATTGCGGATATCAAGACCGACGAAATCGCCAGCCTGGAACTTGGACTGAAGAACGTTACTCTGGAACGCAAGAGCGACGGCTACTTCGTCAGCTCGAATTTCCCTATCAACGAAAAGCTCGCGCGCGAGGAAACTGACTTCGACGTTCATGACCCAAGCCTTAGTGCGAATGCGCGGCACATCCGTTGGGAGCAATTGATGGCGCAGAACAAAGGCCAAATCGATCTCGCAGCCGCCGAGAGGTTCGAAAGCGATCACTACGACACGTACACAAAGAAAGTCGAACCCGATGAGCGGACCCTGTGTGGACACGTCGACCTATCGCCGCGTGGTTCTAAGGGGTGGCAGCCCCCGTATGGAACCGGAGGCGCCGTGCAGAACAAGGCCACAACCGCCGCCATGGCCGCGAAGATGCAGTTGGCTGGTGCTGCCGGACACGCTTGCGGCATCGATTTCAAAGCCGAGCCACACCTGCAAGCTCATCCCCACCTTCTTTGGGAGAAAGATCTGCTCCGCGACATGGATTCGCATTCCTGGACGGAATTTGGGCCAGCAAAGTAGGCTGCCATTTGTTCGCCCGCCCACTCGTATCGCGATTGATCTACTTCACCGCTGCATGGTTTAGTCTCACCGCACTGCTCTGTTCATGTGGCCCTTCCCGCGAGAATCGTATCGTTGTTGGATCCAAGAATTTCACTGAACAACTCGTGCTCGGCGAATTGATCGCTCAGCAGATCGAAGGTAAAACACATCTGACAGTTGAGCGGCGTTTCTATCTCGCCGGCACATACATTTGTCATCAGGCGATTCTGTCGGGTCGGATCGACATTTATCCCGAGTACACCGGCACCGCACTCACGGCCGTATTGAAAGAGAAACCAGCGGGAAGCAAAGAACAAATTTACGAAAGCGTGAAATCTGAGTATGCCAGTCGCTTTAACTTGGCGGTGGGCCCAACTTTCGGCTTCAACGACACGTTTGCGATCGAGGTTCGTGGTGACGATGCGCGCCGCCTGCACCTGCGGACGATTTCCCAAGCTGCCGCGTACACGCCGCAATGGCGGCCCGGATTCGGTTACGAATTCATGGAACGCCCCGATGGGTATAAGGGCTGGGTGGCGACATACGGTCTGCGTTTCGCGGAAGGACCGAGAATCATGGATCTGGGCCTGCTGGATCGCGCGCTCAAAGATAAGCAGGTTGACCTGATTGCGGGCAACACGACCGACGGGTTGATCCCGGTTCTAGATTTATCAGTGCTCGATGATGATCGTAACTATTTTCCTCCATATGAGGCCGTGCCAATTGTTCGCCGCGAAGCGTTCGAGCGTCATCCGGAATTAAGCGCAGTATTGGATGAGCTTGGCGGAAAGATTTCTGATGATGACATGCGCCAGCTCAATTATGCGGTTGAGGGGGAACATCGAGATGTAAAGCAAGTTGTGCAGGCGTTTCTGCGTAGCAAAAATCTGTAATCGTCTTCTACAAACGACGGAAGGTAGAAGCCAGTAGCTGCGTCCAGTCTCCCAGTGTCTTGTCACTCAATTCTGAACTTCACATCAGCCATATCGCATCGACATCGACAATAATGTGAGTCCTTGGAATTTTCTGCTGCGCGGCATATGTGAGCATCTGCCGCAGTACTGAATTGAGCTTCTCGCGGCTCGCCGACTTCAGAACGAAGTGATACCTGTAGTCACGTTTGAGCCGCACGATAGGGGCGGCGGCTGGGCCCAGCACTCGAATGCCTTCGTGCGTCGTTTTCTCGAACCATTTCCCGAGAATGCCTGACCACTTCAATGCTTTCTCCAAATCATCGCTTCGCACCAGCACGTTTGCCAGCGTGCTGTATGGCGGATAACGCATCCAGTTCCGAAAGCGCAGTTCTTTTTCGTAAAAGCCGACAAAATCATGCTGCGCGGCGTACTGAACGGCATAGTGATCTGGGAAATAGGTCTGCAGGACAACTTTGCCAGGCATGTCTCCTCGGCCGGCCCGACCGGCAACTTGCGTGAGCAGCTGAAATGTTCGTTCGGCGGCACGGAAATCCGGGAAGCCCAGCGCCGCATCCGCCCCGACAACACCTACCAGCGTCACACCGTGTATATCGTGCCCCTTGGCAATCATCTGGGTGCCCACGAGGATGTCGAGTTCCCCCGAATTCAGTGCATTGAGGGCGCGTTCGAAATCTTCGCGTCCACGGACTGTGTCCCGATCCAGGCGAGCGATCCGCGCCGTCGGAAACATGCCGTGAAGCAATTCTTCGAGCTTCTCCGATCCCGTCCCGAGGAAATATACGTATTCGCTGCCGCAATTCGCGCAGGCTTTTGGTACGGGTGCTATGCACCCGCAATAGTGACATTCCATGCGATGAGAACGCTTATGAAGTGTCAGCGCGATCGCGCAGTTTCTGCATTCCAGAGTCTTGCCGCAGGTGCGGCAGAGCACAAGCGGGGAATAGCCACGCCGGTTGAGCAGTACCATTGCCTGCTCTTTACGGTCCAATCTTTGCCGGATCTCGTCGACCAACTTGCGTGAAATTACTTGTTCCTGGCCGGTCTCCTGGAATTCAATCCGCATATCAACAATGTCTACCTGGGGCAAAGGGCGCTGCTCCACACGATCGGGGAGTTCCAAAAGAGCGTACTTATGCTTCTTCGCGTTAAAGTACGACTCCAGTGATGGCGTCGCCGAACCCAATACGACCACAGCATTCGCCATTTTGGCGCGCATCACAGCGACGTCGCGTGCGTGATATCGGGGCGTTTCTTCCTGTTTGTAGGAAGCATCCTGCTCCTCATCAACGATGACCAGCGACAGATTGGAAACTGGAGCAAAGACGGCTGACCGCGTGCCGACCACGACCCGTGCTTGGCGGCGTTTGATTCGGTGCCACTGTTCGGCTCGCTCCTGATCGGTCAGGGCGGAGTGCAGAATCGCGACCTGATCACCAAAAGCCTGGTGCAAATCTGCTGCTACCGCGGGCGTCAGACCGATTTCAGGGACGAGTAAAATCGCAGAGCGGCCCGCGTCGAGAACCGACCGCATCGCCGCCAGGTACACTGCGGTTTTGCCGGATCCGGTTACTCCGTGCAGCAACAAGCCCGAAAACGTTCTCGAATCGACCTGCGCGTGGATTTTGCCCAGCGCAACTTGCTGAGCAGCATTGAATTGAAAACTCAAGGGCGATGAACGCGTCATTGCCTGCGAAATGTGGAATTCCGCGGCTTCCTTCACAATCTCCACGAGTCCACGCTTTACAAGGGTGCTCAGCGAACTATGGGACGGCAACGTATTAAGTTGCTCAACGCTCAGCTTTCCTCCCGCCGCAGCGAGCGTGTCAACTATCTGCTTCTGATTAGCAGTCAGCTTGCCGTCGGAGCTTCTCAAAACTGCGAACTTGACCAAACGGTCAGCATTGCGCGTGTCCGAGAGATCCTCGCGAGCTATCCAGCGCTTGCGCACCATATTAGCCAGCGCAGATTGTCCGGCTCCGGTTGCATTCCGCAGAGTCTGTGCTTGCGCGGTCTCACGCTCCGTCAGATACTCGAGGACTCGAAATTCTGTGAGTTGATCCTGAGGGCTGCTGCGCGAGCGTGCTGATGATCCTGACATCGCGGCGAGATGTAAAGCTGTCTGGCCTTCTTCGGTGATGCGGTAAACAATGCTGCGCTTGAATTCCGCGCTGAGTGGCAGCATCGTTCGAAAGACCTCGCCTAACGGGGCGAGATAATAATCTGCGATCCATCTTCCCAACGTGAGTAGCTGCTCATCGAGAAGTGGCTCTGTATCGAGGACTCGCACCAAGTCTTTCGTCTTAACCGTAGGGTCGCAGTCGTGAAGTTTAAGAACAACTCCTGGAAGCCGCTGCTGCCGGAATGGGACCAAGACCCTGCCGCCAACGATTGGCTGAATGCTCTCGTGCACGCGGTAGGTAAACAGCATATCGACCGGGACCGGCAGCGCGACATCGCAGAATTGAGGCATGACGAAGATGAGTAATCACCTGTCATGCTAACAGTCCCAAATTCTCGACGCCTTAATTAGGATCGCGGCGTAAGTGCCGCGATGTGGCTACGGATTCGGCTCAGGAGGCTGGACTAATTCCGGTATAACGGCAATCGCAGCATCTGACACTGGTTTCAGTTTCAGTTGTTCGATCAGGAATGCGATACGGTCGTGCCGCGCTTCCGCATTCAGCGCATGAGGAGCGTCGTAAAGCTTGAAACGTTTTGGCTCACTCACTACGGCGGCGTATTCCTTGTCACGCTCCGCCGTCAAGAAAGCCTCCCGGGTCGCGTATTGGAGGAAAACAACCGCTGGCGCTGCATGTGAAACGTATTCGCCCTGATCCAGCCAGCTGTACTTGCTCATAAAAGCATCGAACTTCTCAGGACCGACCTTCTGTCGGTATTTCTGTATTTCTTTGGACCTCAGGGTCACCTGATCTGATGTGGTCCCAGCCATCAACACGAAAGCCTTGAAGCGGCGGTCAATACCGCTGAGGAACGCCCCAACCTCGGCGTTGTAGCTATGCCCCACGTACGCAAGACGGCGGGGATCAACATCCGATCGTGCCAACAACAGATCAGCGCCACGTCGCATATCCACAATGGCCTGAACGCGATCCGTAATCTGCTGTTCGCTTAAATCTGAGTTGTCGTCTTTGTGCCCGGGGCGGGCGATGGGCCCGTCCGGCAACAGGGACACGACGCCCGCGGGCGCGAGGGCAACGGCCTCGTCGAGAAATTCTTTCCGATTCATGAACCCCGAACCTGGCATATACCAGTGCCCCCAGATCACTGCGGCAAATGGTCCTTTGCCACTAGGCACCACCAAATATGCAGGAACTCTTCCACCCTCCGGACTGGCATAAGAAATATCATGAATCGCGATGTCGCCCCGGTGTTCAACTCCGCCTTCCTGAATGTCTAAAGGCGCTTTTCTGTCGTAGTCAAAATGACGCAGGAGTCCCGCATCCTGCCCCCAAAGGCTGGGAATCGCGAGCAAAAACACAAACAATGAGAGCTTCTGCATTGCCACCCGGTCGAACTCAGTCATAGACTAGAACATACTGAAAAAGTTAGCCGAACAGCCACCGACGAACTAGCGTGCAAAATTTCTATCAGCTTTCCGATCTCGAAAAGCAACAAGCGGGAGCTCACAACGCTTATCTTGAGTTCCTGCGCATTCCCCAGATGAGTGCAGGAATTTATGTCTTGCCTGCCGGGAGCACTGATCGGCAGATACCGCACCAGCAGGACGAACTTTACTACGTCGTCCAAGGCCAGGCCCGAATGAAGGTTGGCTCCGAAGATCAGCCGGTTGCGCCGGGCAGCCTCATATTCGTCGCTGCGGGCGTAGAACATCGCTTTCATGACATCAATAAGGAACTAACGGTTCTCGTGTTTTTCGCCCCTGCCGAGAGCGACTGATCTGCCTGATCACTTCGGCGCCTAATCGTAAACTGTGCTCATGGACTCTGAAGACATCCTGAAGCTGCCGCCGCCTCCCGCCGATGCTCGTGTTGCCTATGGAACAGACCCCAGTCAGTTCGGCGAGATTCGCTTGCCTAAAACCAAATCTCCTTTCCCGCTGGTGATGAACATTCACGGTGGCTTCTGGCGTGCCGCATACGATCTCAAGCATGCGGGACATCTTTGCGCGGCACTTACCGCGAAAGGCATTGCCACGTGGAACATTGAATACCGTCGGGTGGGCAATCCTGGTGGCGGATGGCCGGGAACATTCGAAGATGTTCGCAATGCATATCGCTTTATTCCGGAGCTCGCCAAGCGCTACAACCTCGATACTAGTAAGGTCGCCGTCACAGGGCATTCGGCTGGAGGGCAACTGGCACTCTGCCTCGCCGCACACGAGATGTCGCTAAAACGCGTGATCTCGCTGGCCGGTGTGGTTGACTTACGGCAAGCGTGGGAACTACATCTCAGCAACGACGCGGTAGTCGGTTTTCTTGGAGGCAGACCAGGCGATGCCCACGATCATTACCGCGAGGCTGATCCTAAGCAGCTCAGCATTCCTCATTCGACTACCCAATGGTTGATCCATGGCGCTGCTGACGACATTGTGCCATCAGTTCTGAGCCGCAACTATACCGAACAAAAAAAGAGGCTGGGTGAAGATGTGCACTACCTCGAGATTTCAACCGCCGGCCACTTTGACTTGATCGACCCAGGTTCGCGAGCCTGGCCGCGAGTCGAAAATACGGTGCTGCACGAACTGGGGGCGTAAGCGCCCTTCCTGCATTCGGCCATGACTTCAGTAATCTTCTGCGCGCCTTACGCGGAGAACATAATCGCTGTATGGAGCGGCGAAGGTCGAAACGCACCAAGGTCGTACTGCCGGTAAAGGTATCTGTATCCGGAACTTCGCAACTCGCACATACCTGCGACCTCACCTATAGCGGAGCCCGGGTTGGGGGACTGCACAAGGAGTTGAAGAAGGGCGAGATCGTCTCTTTGCAACGGGGTTCGAAGAAAGCCAGCTTTAAGGTGGTCTGGGTTCAGCAATTGGGTCCGAATGAGATCCAAGTGGGATTGCAGGCTACGCAGCGGCAGAACAATCTTTTCTGGGGCGTAGATCTTCCTGACCAAAATCGCGAAATGAAGGACTCCGCCGACGCGGTTGCTGTAGGCAAAAAGGCTTGAGCCGGATCTCCCTAGACCTTTACTTTAAAAACGAACCACATCTTACACTGATGGAAAGTTATCGGCCGATGGTATACTTAGCCGCTGGCGCCTGCTTTCGTCTGCATTTTGGGGGTGCAAAATCAAAAAAGGCCACGGATAGCACCGTGACCTGGGTGGCGCATCTGAGAAGTGGCGGATAGTTCTATCCTTCTCGCGTCGATGACAAAGGGTGAACGTAATTATGGGTGCCGGTTTTCCTCTGAATTGTGCTTCCTTCGATAAGCTGCTAGCCGCAGCATGGGTCCTGCAGTGCGAACAGGACGCCAGGAAAAGCCAAATACCCCAACTGGACATCAGCGTTGCAGCTCTTCCGCGCCAAATAGCTGAATCCGAGGTGGATCCCGCGACTTGTATAAAGGATGAAACAACGGAAAAGGATTCCGCGGGGTTCTCCGAGACGTCGGTCCCTTTAGAGTTCCCCATCACTGCGCCTGAACGCTTCGAAAAAATTTCGACTCAGCCTCTGTCCTGTGAACCGCAAGCGGCCTCAAATTCTGCATTCGTTGCGGCCCTGCATGCTATGACGGCCGCTCGCCAAAAGCGAGCGATAGGGTATGCCAGCCGCTGGTTTTCTGCGGGGATCGAAGCCATCCAGTCCCGCGCGCGGAGCTTCCAGCCAAAGACAGTGAGATTAATCGTATCCAAACGATCGCTGCACCTGGCGAGAATTTCCGCGGCTCCAGTTTTGCTCTTGTCGGTTATGTTTGCGTTCTCCGTTTCACAAATGTGGAGGCAGAAACCTGCGCAAGCCAGCCAAAGATCGGAGCTTCATAATTCGCAGCTGGCGGTTGCAGAATCGCTGCAGGCCCATGAAAATCGTTTTGCGGCGTCGTTGATGCCACACGAAGGCGAGAACAAGAACCAAAATGCAACCGATCTTCCATTGAGCCATTTACGAATCACAGATTTGTCGACGGCTTCAACCGTTGAAGGTCTCAGCCCGTATGAGATCCAGGGGCTTCGACGCCAGGCTGAATACGGTGATCAGTTTGCTGCACTCGCTCTCGGCATGGCTTACGAAACGGGGCATTCCGTCCCTCAGAGTTGCACAAAAGCGGCGGAATGGATCGCTTTTGCAGCAGCCAATGGCAATGCCGCCGCACAATATAATCTCGGGCTGCGATACTTCCAGGGAGACGGGCTCCCGCAAGATTCAGCTGTCGCCGCAACTTGGCTGGAGAAGGCAACAGCAGCGGGTTACGCTAAAGTGCTCCCCGCGGAAAAATTGCCTTCAGAATGAGCGAGAGATCCTGCATTTTCACTTAAACTCCTTCAGGATGCTTCGCCAGAGACCTGCATCGGGGACGCCCGATCACAACCTTCAAATTCCATCAAAATTCCTGCTATTGAGCTAATCACACGCACGACGGTCAACCGTCACGAACAAGATTGTGCAGGAGGAGTAGCGTTTCTCCGTCTCTAGATAGGCTCGGCGTGCCGTGCCCCTGTGAGCACTCTCCGAGCATCACTCCCGGTCGAAACTAACCATAACTGCGAGGAGGATTCCCCCATGTTTGCACGTATCGTGGAATTTGTTCCCAGAGCTGAGAAAAAGGACGAACTCATTCACGTGATGAAGAATGAGGTGCTGCCGATCCTGAAGAAACAGGTCGGGTTCCTCGATATTCTTCCTTTGTTTCCGGAGATGAAAAACGAGAAAGCTGTACACATCACACTATGGACGGAGAAACGGGATGCGGAGCGCTATGAAAAGGAAGTCTTCCCGAGAGTTGAGGACATCCTGCGGCCTTTTATGAATACTCCGATCACCTGGAGGCTCTACCACGTCGAGACGACGCTATGTGAGCACTTCGTGAATGCCGTGGCGGCATAGTTGAGACAGACGAAGTGCCAGCCGGAGCAGTAACCGCTGCTCCGGCTTTTGCATTACACCCTTCCATTGCCATGCCAAAGAGTCATTTCAGAAAAGGCGGCTTGAGGCGGTATCGCAACCCGCTTCATGTCTCGCCCTCGCAAGAGTGAGGGCAGGGTGACCCACTTTCGGCAGCCCCCCGTTACTTATCGGCGAGGCGCGCGGCTTCTTTAAAGACGCGGAGAAACATAGGACGGGTAAGCTTGCCCGTTTGCGTGTTCTGGTTCGAAGGGTGATAAGAAGCCAGTAGAGTTTTGCCGTCCGGCATGTGGTACTTGGCCTCGTGTTGGAAAACAAAAGGCAGCTTCGTTTTAATGATGCCGCGACGCTTGAGGTAATTCAGATAGGCATCAAAACCGATCTTGCCGAGCGCAACGATCACTTTCAGGTTCGTGAGTCCTTCCAGCTCACGATCCAAGTAGGACGAGCAGTTCGCGAGTTCTTGCGGAAGTGGCTTGTTGTCGGGTGGGGCGCACCGTGCCGCGGCGGTGATGAAAAGGTCTTTGAGTTCGAGTCCGTCACCGCAATGTGTCGCAGTCGGTTGGTTAGCGAAACCGGCTTCGTACAGTATTGGGTACATGAACTTGCCGGACGCGTCGCCAGTG
>JAFAGX010000138.1 GCA_019237515.1 Acidobacteriaceae bacterium | reverse complement strand
AAGGGCACTGGAGTTGGAAACGACAGCGTGGCCGCATTCGGCGAAACGAGGCTCCAGTTCGGCGGCAATGGATGCATCGAGGGCGGCGAAAATGACTTTGGGGGCGTTGTCAGGGACCGCTGGGGAAACGCGCATGGAAGCAATGTGCGCCGGCAGCTGAGTTTTCATGCGCCAGCGCACGGCGTCACCGTAGGAACGTCCTTCGGAACGATCGGAGGCGGCGAGCCACGCGATTTCGAACCAGGGATGGTGCTCGAGCATCTGCACGAAGCGTTGTCCGACGACACCGGTAGCGCCGAGAATCCCGACGGGAACTTTGTTTGCCATGATTGTAGGAATTTTATAACAGGACTGGTGAGCTCATTCTGAGTTGGGCTCAAGAATGATATTGGTGTTGCCGATTTAGAGTCTGAGGAGTCTCTATGCCCGAATTAAGGCAGAATTTTGCGACGAAAGAATGGGTTATTATTGCGACGGAACGAGCGAAGCGGCCCAAAGAATTGGCGCGACCCCAAGCGCCGAAACCGACCGCTTCGGCCGTGCCGACTTGTCCGTTTTGCCCCGGAAATGAAGACAAAACGCCGCCTGAAATTTTGCGCGTGCCGAATGGGAATGGATGGCAGGTTCGCGTGGTGGCGAACAAGTTCGCTGCTTTGGCGCGGGAGACCCAGTTAACGCGAACCATTCACCGTTCGCGCCGCAGCATCGCGGGATTCGGTATTCACGATGTGATTATCGAGACGCCGGATCACTCGCAGGCGATGGCGCTCATGGATGACGCGCATGTGGCCAACGTGTTGCGAACCTACAAATCACGTTACGACGAGCTTAGCCTCGATCCCCGCATCGCGCATATCACGATATTCAAAAATCACGGTCTGGATGCTGGAACGAGCCTCGAGCATCCGCATTCACAGTTGATTGCCACGCCGGTAATTTCGAGCCAGGTGCGTGGCAGATTTCAGGTGGCGCTGCAGCACCATGACGATTTTGGTGAATGCATGTTTTGCCAGATGATCGAAGAAGAGCTGGCTGACGAAGACCGGATCGTGCTCACAACCGAGCATTTTGTCGCGCTCGAACCGTTTGCTTCGCCGACGCCGTTTGCAACGCACATTTTCCCGCGGCGGCATACGGCGAATTTTGGCGACATCAGCACTACCGAAATCGCCGATCTGGCGCGGGTTTTGCGGAAAGTTTTGGGGAAGCTGTATCACGGCTTGGGCAACCCGGACTTCAACTACACCCTCCGCAGCGCGCCTGCGGAATTGCAAGGCGTGAAGTATTTCCACTGGTATGTCAGCGTAATTCCGCGACTGACGAGAGTTGCCGGGTTTGAGCTCGGATCGGGGATGTTCATCAATACAGTTCCCCCGGAGTCGGCCGCGGAGTTCCTGAGGAATGTGAAGACGGAGGCGGCGGCAGCGGTTTAAACATCCCATGTCTCGCGAAAAACGCGCGAGACATGGGGCACCCGCAAACATGGGGAACCGAACGAGATTAGGATCTCGGAGTAACTTCAGTGGTGAACGAATATTCGTTCAGCGGGCCGAAGCGCCTCTTTTCCGCATAAGTCCGCCAGCGGCGCCAGACAATTCGCAGGCTCGCCATGACAGGAATAGACAGATAGACGCCGAGCACGCCGGCGATTTCGCCGCCTGCCAACACTCCAAACAGCGCGCCCAAAGGATGCAGTTCCATGCTGCGGCCCATGATGCGAGGGGCAATGACGTAATCCTGGACCAGGCGCCAGACGCCCAGAAACACCAGCAGCGCAACCCAGTGAGGAAAGCTGGTGAGGAGCGCGACGATGAGAATTAATGCCGCCGCGACCAAAGGTCCGACGACAGGAATGAACTCCATGAAGCCGCCGGCGCTGGCCAGCATCAGTGCGTAAGGCACCTTCATCAGGGCCATGAATGAGCCGTAGACGACGAATGAAAACAGGGCCAGAGTCAGTTGAGCGCGAATGAAGTGAGCTAGCATCTGGTTCAGGTCACTCCGGACACCATCGAGAAACTCGCGCTGGGGCTTGGTCTGGACCAGGGATGCGGCGGATTCGGCGAAATAAGCACCATCCTTCAAAAAGAAGATCGACAGAATCGGAATGACGATCAAGAGCCAGGATTCCTTCGCGACATCGGCGATATGGATTCCCACGGCTTGCGCGATTCGCAGCAGGTCGTCCCGGTGGCTCGCAAGAAAAGCCTGTGCGGTTCGAATGGTCGGCAAACTCCAGCCGTGCTCAAGACCAATGGTCACGGCGATATTGCCGGAACTGATCTGATCGAGCATTTTGGGCAGCGTCTGCGTCAACCGTTGCGCTTCGTGGGCAATCCTGGGACCGACGAAGAAGAAGAAGGTTGCGAGCAGGGCGGCAAGCAAGAGATAAATAACCGAAATCGCGATTGCCCGGCTGCGGGTCCACCGTTCGAGCCCGGAGACAGCCGGATCGACCAGATATGCGAAGAAGATGGCAAAGAGGAACGCGATCAGGGTATGGCGCGCCACGTAGAGAAAGCCGAGCCCCAGCGCAAACAGGAGCGCGGTGGTTAAGATCCGGGCGGCGCGTGCATCAAAGAAAGCCAAATGGAGTTACTCTCGCCAGTAAAGCAGGCTGATTAAGGATGCGAGCCAAACGCGCGATTTTCGCATCGCGCAGAACGCGATGATCTCGCGCGGCTCGCTCGGGATGACAAACCAAGCTGCATCACTAAACTAGTCTCGAACAATTTCGGTGTTGCTGCCCACGTCCAGTATTCGCTGCAGCTTCAATTGATCATCCAGCCAAAGGGCCCAATTGCCAACCTCGCTGGTAACGTCGAGCCGGATGAGTTCGCGCTGCGCGTTATGGACCGGAACTTTTTCCCTACCGGAATACTGTACTCCTACCGGCATGGATTGGCGCGTATGCGGGTTTAACGTTCCGAGTTGCACGGATTGTTTCAACGGGCAGGAAAGCTGGCCATTTTCCTGTTTGCAGGTGGTCGCCAGGAACTTCCAGGCCAGAACTTCCCGCTGGATCAGAAAGTAATCATCCAGGATGGTGGTGGAAGCCGGCAGCAGGAAAGGCTGCTCGTGCGGCTTTTCCTGCGGGCTTTTGCTGAAGCGCTCGGTTAGGAACTCGTTCGCCGGGAAGACGGACGCCTGCGATTCGCCTGGGGTGATTTCTTTCCACTCATAGCTCTTCAACTCGCCTTTGGCGTCCAGCTGCAGGTCGGAATTTTGCGCGGCCTTTTCGACTCCGGCCTCGGTTTTAAACTCGGAAACGACGGAGCTGCCCGCATCATCCTGATGAATAGAAAATGTTTCGGTCGCGACTCTCTGGCCGTTCATGAATACGCCAAAGGAACCTGAGTCGATCATTTTCCCCGCCGGCTGCTTGGGTGTGTTGGCTGCGAAGACAAGCGGCGACAAAAACAATAAAAGCGTAATTGCTCCTGCATTCATTCGAATCCGAGACTGCATGCTACCTCCCTGGCGATGGTCTCCTGATCTTTTCCGTCGGTATTAACATGCCAACGCGCCTTCAAGTAAGCGGGGCGACGATGCTCGTACAGTTCGCAAAAGCTTTTCATATCGCGCCGCAGAGGCCGCTCCCGACTGTCGCCTGAGCAACGCCGAAAAAGCTCCTCGGGGGAAGCGTCCAGAAAGACCACGGGAACCCCGGCACTCTCCAGCAAAGCAGCATTATCCCGTTGTGCGAACGCCCCGCCGCCCATGGCAATGATTCGCTGCGATTGATCCAAACTCTCGATCACTTCCCGAAGGGCTGCGGACTCGGCACGGCGGAACTCGGTTTCGCCGGAATCACGAAAGATTTCTGGAATCGTTCGCTGTTGCCGCTGCTGTATGCGGTCGTCCAGATCCTCAAATTCGCAACCCAGCCGGCGGGCGAGGGCCTGGCCTACCGTAGTTTTGCCTGCGCCCATGAAACCAACCAGAAAGATTACACGGGGCTGTTCATTCCGTCGCATGACTGGAGTAACTGAGTGGCGCAAAGCAGATGCGGGTTCCATTTGGATCAGAAAGGAAGCCAGCCAGACGCACAGTTCTTGCGTCGCAATACGCGAATTTCAACGTTTCTTGAGGTGGATTTTACCACTGAAAGAAAGCAGCTTGACCGAAGAAGCGGCCTTCCCCATGGTGCCTGCGAAGGCACTCCCGGCTTTTTCGACAAGGGAAGTATGGACAGGTTGGAGCGGGAAATCATTGACGACTTTTCCTTGTGACGAACTGGCGAGAACGTCCATGGAGGCATAGGAGGGAGCAGTGGCTTCAATGTCTCCGGTGTGAGTCATAAGCGAGTATTCGCCACCGCCGCCAAACTCGCCATCGTACATGATGCGGCCGGTGTTGGAATTCACGTGCACCAGAGGACCGTTAACCGAGATTAGATCCACTTCTCCTCCGACGGAGGTGATTTCCACGTGGCCATCGCTGACATTGGTCAACGTCACCGGACCGTTCAATGTTTTGATATGAACGTGCCCATCGCTCAGATCGCGGACGTCCATATTAGCGGTATTGCCTTCGAGAATAACGTCGCCATGCAGCTTCTCGGCGTGAATGGGCCCGGTAGCAGAACGCAAACTTACATTGGCATCGGCAGGAACCAGAACCTCGTACTCGACCAGGCCGGAATCCGCGTCCGCGCCGGCCAGAAGATGCGTAGATATGGAAACACGGCTGCCGCTGTGGCTGGTATCGATCTCAGCTTTATCGGAGTGGAGAATGGCGGTGACAACCACGTCGCGGCCAGAAGAAGGTTTAACGGAAATTGCCCCGAACTGATTTATGACGGAAACGCTGGCGTGGTGATGGACGCGAAAACGGAATTCTTTACGATTCTCCGCAGCTGCGACTACGGTCGCCAGCAGCACCACCGCGATAATCAGTCCTTCAACCCGGTTCCTGCGGTACATAATCGACCTTCTCCCCACATCAGTTCGGTTTCAGATTTTACGGAAGAGCGCGATGCATTGCCATCTCGTACACCATCGCTCTCTGCTCGTAGGCATTTGTCAGGTGCTGCTGGGAAATCTCATCATTTGGATTATTCTGTGCGGCTAATTCGGCGTCATGAATATAGGCGTCGACAGCCCGGAGATCCGACTCATAGGAAGCTCGCATAGTAGGAGCGCGCGCCGCGACCAGCGTGATGATCGGGTCGTCTGCCACTGCAGCTGTAGCTGTAGCTGGTACGGTTTGGGCACTCTCAGCCGCCGGAGTTACCGCCGCCTGCCGAGCCCACTGGTTGTTCGCCTGCTGATGCATGATGAGCAGTCCAGCGCCGAATAGCAGGCCCGCGGCAACGGGCACCAGCCAGGCGAAGCGCCAGCGCGGCGATTCGGCACGGGTCGGCAGCAGTTGCGGTTGGGGTTGACGAATCAACCCCTCCCGCCGAAGCGCTGCTTCAATGTTGTTCCAGACGCGCGGACTCGGTTCGTGGTCCGACAGGAGCCGGGCGTTGTGCTCGATCGCGTTCAGATCAGAAAGCAATTCTGCGCACGCGGCGCAAGTCCTCAGGTGCTGTTCCTGCTCCAGATTGTGGCCGCCCTCAAGCTCCGGCAGGACCCGTTCAAATTCATCACAGGTCATACTACCTTCTCCCCGATATCACTTCTTTCTCTCCTCACGGCTTGGTGGCCTTTTCAGCTCTGCTCGTTTTAAGGAGGTCTCGCAACTTCATTCTAGCTTTGTGCAACTGCGACTTACTGTTGCCAATCGAGCACCCGACGATTTTGGCAATCTCGTTGTGCTCATAACCTTCAACGTCATGCAGCAGGAAGACCGCTCTGTATCCTGGAGGCAAATTTGCAATCGCATGCTCCAGCTGTAACCGGTCGATCGATCCCGCTAATCTTACATCGTCCGCACCGGGCTCTTTCTTGTGCGACTCCTCATCGCTCTCAAGGGTTTCTTCGAGAGGAATCACTGCCAGGCCCTTCTTCCGCAGCTGCATCAGGACGACATTCACCGCCATGCGATGCAGCCAGGTCGAAAAGGCCGATTCACCCCGGAAGGTGCCAATCTTCCGGTATAGCTGCAGGAATGCTTCCTGCGTGAGTTCCTCGGCTGAAGCCGTATTGGCTGTCATCCGTAGACACAACGAGTACACACGCCGTTTATGCAGGTGGTAGAGAGTCTCAAAAGCCTCCGCATCCCCCTGCTTGGCGCGCTCGATCGCTTCAGCTTCGGAAAGCTTGTCGCCCTGCAGTTTTCTTGCGCCCGTCAAGTTGCCTTAACCCGGTCGCATTCAGTGTGATGCGGCCTAAGTATTATAATGTTGTCCTGCTTGCAGTTACTTCAGTGGTAGAAGATTTCGGGTGCCGAGTCACTTTTGCTTACCTGGAACCGGCCAGCAAAGCGTTACAAAGCCCCACATCCCTATAGATTCAGCATTTGTGGCCTAAGACCCACAAAGAGCGGTCAACAGGCGGTCAAGACTTTGTCACAGTTTATGCCGCCGCCGTGGCCGTAGTTATAGTCTCTAACCCGTGGCCTTGAGGACCGGTCTCGCGTTGCCGCAGGAGGAACGCAAAAAACATGCCCAAAAAGCCCAAAATCGAAAAGATCCACATCCCCAAGCGATACCCGGCCGGGTTGGCAGGACCGGCATGGCTGTAATCGTTGGCCCACCCCACCAATAGGTTAAAGCCAGCCAGCCCGATGTTTTGAATCATCGTCATCAGTCCATAGGCCGTCCCGAGCTTATTTTGTTCGACAATGTAAGCCACGGAGGGCCACATCACCGCCGGAATCAAGGAAAATGCGATACCCATCATGGCCATGGGCACGTAAAGGCTGATATGGGTGTAGCCCATCATCAGGTAAACCGGGATCAGCAACATAGAGCCAAGCATCATCAGCAGCGCCCTTTTCCCCAGGCGATCCACAAACCAGCCAAACACCGGGGTACCAAACATAGTGGAGGCGGTCAGGATGCTGACCAGAAAGCCGCCCAGCTGACGCGAGGTTCCATGGGCCTCGATAAAAAATTTGATGGCGAAGGTCTCAAAGGGAAAGATTGCTGAGTAAAACACGATGCATAACGCGACGATGTACCAGTAGGAAAGGCCGAATTTGAAGATATCGCCGAAAACCACTTTGTCGGTAGAACCTTGTTCACCTACCTCAAAGTTCTTTTCCGCATAAGCCTCCATGCCCCAGTAAACAATGGCTCCGGTCACGCAGAAAGTGGCGAAAGCGATGGAGATCAGCAGCGGATAACGCCAATTCGAATAAGCTGAACTCGCCCAGGTTGGTGAGTTTTGGGCAAGCCACGTGCCCAGCCGGGCGATCATCAGATTGATCCCGAAAGCGAAGCTCAGCTCTTTCCCGCGGAACCACTTCGCTACCGCGGTGGTGACAGCCACGATCAGGGATTCAGCACCCAAGCCGAAGATCAAGCGACCGCTCGCCATGACTGCAAGAGCCGGGGATAGCGCCGTCACGATAGATCCGATCAGGCAAATACTTCCGAAAAGAAAGATCGCTTTGCGTGTGCCGATACGGTCGACGATGTAGCCGCCGATCAATACCATGACAACATTGGGAATGCTGTATATCGCCTGCAGCAGGCCGATATTCGAATCCGAGAAATGAAGCTGCTTCGCCAGCAGGTCGGCTAAGGGCGCGATGCAGTCGTAAACATAGTAGTTCCCGAACATTGCCAGGCTAACGAAGACCAACACCGCCCAGCGGTAGAGACTCGTGGGTCGAGGACGGCTCTGCCGTATCTCGTTGCTGACGGACGCCAAAGCAATGCTCCTGGAATTTTCTGGCTAGAACTGAAGAAGATAGCAGAAGGAGTAGGGCAGCGTCTGTGCTTTTCTGTTAGCCAATCCTGAACTGACGATCACGAACTGGCGAATGTTTGCACGTTTCTCCCGTAGGCTAAGGCTATTTATACAATTTTCACCTTAAGTTATACGTAATGTTGACACTTAGGCCAGGCTGAGCAGCCCAACTTGCGGCCGTGCAGCGGCATCTTAGTTTCGGCCACCCAGAGCGCAAACGTTTGCGCCTGCAGTGGCGAATGTTGAAGAAGCGATCTCCAAGGAGAACTGAAACATGAAACGTATCGCCGTAATCGTTGGGCTGGGTATTTGTCTGGCATTGCCATCCTTGATGGCGGCCCAGGAAAACCACGGGGAGGTGGGCGTGTTTGCCGATTATCTCCGCTTCGCGCCAACGAACTCCGTTACGAATTTCGTTGGGGTGGGTGGAAGGCTGGGAATCAACGCCAGTGCGCACGTCGCAATCGAAGGAGAAATGAACTACGACTTCAAGCGCAATTTCACCAACACAACGAACAATGGAATTAGCACGAACTTTGTTACTACTGGTGTTCGGCCGCTTACTGGATTGTTCGGCCCCAAGTTTCAGGCGGGTACGACCGGCCCATTCCGGGTATTTTTGACTGCTAAGGCTGGATTCATCAATTTCAGCACGAGTAGCACCGGATCAGTGACTGGCGGACAGTTCAGCAATGCTGTGACCGGTGTTGGCGGGGCTGGAACCCATGTTGCGTTCTATCCGGGTGGCGGAATCGAAGGTTTCATTGGTCCGGTTGGGTTGCGGTTGGAAGTCGGCGACGAGGTGTATCTGAATAACGGAACCTACAACAACTTGCGGGTGACGTTTGGACCCCATATTCGTTTTTAGGTCCAGCAGGCAAATAACGGCAGCTCTTTCGGGGCTGCCGTTTCTGTTTTCACGAGATCGCCCGCATGATAAAGTGTTCGGACTGGATTGCCGCGTCGCTCGGGCATTCTGGAGGAAGAAGCCATGGCGCAGATTTACGATCTCGTGAAAGACCGCCGGGTGTACTCGGTGAACGCGGATACCACCGTACTGGAAGCCGCTCGACTGATGATGGAACATAACATCGGCGCCTTGCCGGTTTTGAGGGACGGCGAGTTAGCTGGGATCTTCTCCGAGCGTGACATAATGAACCGCGTCGTCGCGCTTGGGCGTATGCCGGGAACCACCAAGGTTTCCGAAGTGATGACGCCCAACCCGAAATCCGTTACCAGCAACGAGAGCGTGGAGAACAGCCTCTTTCTCATGCGGGAATTTGGCTTCCGGCATCTGCCGATCATGGATGGCAAGCAGTTGAAAGGGCTGGTCTCTTTGCGGGATGTGCTAATGCGCTATTTTTCGCAGAAGGAAGCAGAGATCAAGCGCATGGCATCGTAGTACGCTCGGGTTACCGTCGCCGCAGAAGCAAGTCGCCGCGGGTAGGCGGCAATGCGAACGGAAACTCCAGCACGAATCTACCCAGAGGGACGCGCAAAACAAACTGCTCCTGAGCCTTCCAGTCCCCGATCCATTTACTTTTCGCACTGAAAAATATCCAGCCAGTAGCCTCGGGACTTAGCCCGTCCAATTTCGCCGTTCTCAGGCTGCGTGATTTCAAGAACTGGGCAGTTTCGGTCAGATTTTTGCTGCGGTCTTCTTGTCCTTTGGCGGGTAACGTGGCAGCCTCGCGTTGGAACTTGTCCGCGAATGCATCGGAGTCGATGGCCTTCTGTATCGTCTGGTAGTGATTCACAAATTCCAGGGTGGACTCGGTGGGATTGATCGACACTTCTTCCCTGCCCCGAGATCGCACGGTCACAAAGACAGCAAAAAGAGGTTCAGCCCGAAGCTTGGCTTTTCGCACTTCATCGGCATCAACCGCGATCACCAGGCCGAAATCGTCAGTCCAGATTCCGTATCGATACTTGCCGTCATCGTCAGCACTGAACGTGCAGCCGGGCTGGCCTTCTACCCAACGGAGAACATTCTTATGCGACGCGTTGGCTTGGGCAAAGAGCGAACCCAGCAAGCAGATGAATAAGCAGACGACAAGGGGGCAAACATCGGCCTGTTTCGGAAGCCGTGCGATTTTCATACGTCAGTCGCCGACGTAAAACACCATCATCAGCGAGAGCAATGGATCATGGCCGGCGATTTCGAAATATTAGCGACCCTCAGCTTTTTCCAAATCCTCAGCAGCTTTGCCGATCGCCGCCGCGACGTTCTCCAGAACCTGTCCGACCATGGGCACCTGCGCGTCCGCTTCTTTCCATTTTTCCTGATCCATGTATTCACGAACCGCCGCGATCGGCTTCGCTCCGTACCCGGTATACGCCCCCGGCGCATAAACCTGATTCTTGAACCAGGGGCGCTCGGGCAATCCGCGCTCCGTCAGAAAAGTTCGTGGAATCCGCATTAAATCTGCATTCAAGGAGGCCTCGGTTTGCGCCGGCAATTCTGCTCCGCTGGATTGCCATTTCGCGAACGCGGCTTGATATCGTTCCGCGCTTTTCTTGATGTCCTCAACTCCGTTCTGTAGTGGAGCGAAATTCATGAAGGGGGGCACGGTCTTGACCGGCGGAGGCACGTAGGCCTTCCGCGGATCAGCCGTCGCCGTGAACACGCCTTCTTTGATCTCGAGATTGCGCTCGTTGATTTCGTCCTGCTTGTCTTTGAGCAGCTTCTGGAGCTCCTTGACGTATCTGCTTATGGTCTCCGCTTGCCCGTTGTATTCGTAAGGAATGATATCGGCGTCCGCCAGCCGCATGAGCGCAGTGCCGCCCGTCTGCGCCAACGCCCGCCCGTAAACGAAATCCGTGTCCAGAAAATGCGTGTACCAGTAGAAATCGTCGTAAATGGAATGGTAAGCATCAGCATCGTTTTCGCCGCCGTACCCGATATTCAGAGACGAAATCCCCGCGTGGTCCTGAAACGCCGTGTAGTCGGACCCATCGCCGAGAGCATTGATTCTGAAATCAGTGCTCTTTCGAATCTCACCTCTCTCTTCCGAATTCGTTGTTCTTCCAATCTGGCGAAGTCTTGCGCGCTGCTGCACCGAAGTATGCTTCTCCGGATCCTGAATCCCGCTAGCAATATCGTTCATGAAGTGCTGCAGATCATGGGTTCCACCAGAGTAGAGATATCCGCGGCCATTGCTGTCTGAATTGATGTACGCAACCGCATGTTTCTGCAGATCATCATTATGGGTTTCGACCCACTCGGTTGAGCCGAGCAGCCCCGGCTCTTCGCCATCCCACGCGCAATAGATGATGGTGCGCTTCGGGTTCCAGCCCTGCTTGTGCAATTCTCCCAGGACTCGCGCTTCCTCAAGCACAGTCACCATGCCCGAGATCGGATCGTCTGCTCCATTGACCCACGCGTCGTAGTGATTGCCGCGAATTACCCACTCATCTGGTGTTTGCGAGCCACGCATGGTCGCAATCACATCATTCACCGGCTTCAGGTCCCAATTGGATGCGACTTTCAAATGCACTTTCGCCGGCCCGGGTCCAACGTGATATGTGATCGGCAAACCGCCGCGCCAAGAGTCCGGAGCAACCGCCCCTTGCAGCGCCGAAAGCAGCGGCTCCGCGTCTCCCCAGGAAATCGGCAGCACAGGAATCTTCGTGATCGTTTTCGCTTCTTTGATCGGGAGCCTCTTGGCATCTGCGGTCGCGCCAACCCCCGGCGTCAGCGGATCACCGGGATAGTCCGTATCCATCACACTGCCGCGCTGCACGCCCTCACGCGGACGCCAGCCACCTTTGGGATATTCATCGCCTTCGAAGTAACCGTCGTCCTTGGGATCGGAATAGATGATGCAGCCTACCGCGCCGTGCTCGGCCGCGACTTTCGGCTTGATGCCACGCCACCCCTCGCCGTAACGCGCAATCACAATCGCGCCTTTTGCCGAAATGCCGAGGCGGTCCAACTGCTCGTAGTCTTCACGGTTTCCATAATTCACGTACACGAGCGGCGCGGTCACGTCGCCATCAATCGAATACGCGTTGTAGGTTGGCAACTGCTCGGCGGTCTGGCTCGAAGTCGAATCGACCGCAACCACGGGTTCCTGCAACTTGGCGTGGAATTTCGTGGGCTCGACTAATTCAACAATTCTTTCTTTCGGCGTAGGAAAAAGAACCTGGAAGGTTTCAATGTGCGCATCAAATCCCGCATCTTTGAACTTGGTCAGAATCCACTGCGAATTGTCCTGATCGTAGGGCGATCCGACATGGTGCGGCCGCGCCGTAAGGCGCTGCATGCTCGCTCGCAAGTTCTCCGCAACGACGCCATCTTGCAACTTCTTTTCCCATTCCTGCTCGCTATTGGAGGATTTGGCCGAGTAACCCGCCAGCCGGGAAGGTGCGCCATCGGGAACCGATTGCGCGGACGCCAGGACGCTGACCGAGATAATTGCAAATAATGTGAATATTGACCGGAGCAGCTTCAAGACTGTGGCCTCCTGAATGTGTAATAAAGTCACTTCTTATAAACAACGCCATTCTTCATGACAAACTTCACGTTCTCCAAGACGCTTACATCTTTCAGCGGATCGCCCGGCACGGCAATCACATCCGCGAAATAACCGGCTTTAAGTGCCCCGATTTGCCCGTCCCATCCCAACAATTTCGCGCCATTGAGCAGGTCAGCCTGTAGCGCGGCCAGCGGCTTCATGCCCGCCTGCACCATCAGCACGAACTCGCGCGCCTGGGTTCCGTGTGGAAATGGCCCAACGTCGGATCCAAGTGCCATCGGTACCCCCGCGGCAAGTTGTTTGGAAATTTCCTTCATATGTAGATCGAACAACGCGCGATCGCGAGCAGCCGCTGCCGGTGACGCTGCGTGCTCCGCAAAGTATTCAAAGATTGTCAGGGTAGGAACCGCGAAAATCTGCTTTTCGCGCATGAGGCGCATGGTTTCATCGCCTAATTGAATTGCATGGTCGATCGAAACCACACCGGCCTGCGCCGCGTAATGCGCTCCCGGCTCTCCGGTTGCGTGGACGGCAACGTGCTTCCCAACCCTCGCCGTCTCTTGTGCCGCCGCCGCAAGTTCGGCTTCGGTGTATTGATACGGCGTATGCAGCTTGCCATTCTCAACCAGGTCTGGCCCGGTCTGATACATTTTGATGAAGTCGGCGCCCTCTTTAAATTGCTGCCGAATGGCCTCAACGATCTCATTCGTATTGTTGGCATAGGTGGCGTTCGACAGCACACGCTGCGCGGGATTGTAGTGAATGGCATCTTCGTGGCCGCCGAGGATGTCAATGGCATTGCCGCTGATCCGCAGCCGCGGACCTGGTGCGAGTCCCTGGTCGATGACATTGCGGACGGCGGTGTCGGCTGAACCAGCGCCCTCGGTCCCCATGTCCCGCTCGGCTGTAAAGCCTGCCATCAGATCGTCGCGCGCCGCAAAAAGAGCAGTGATCGTTCTCTGGGGAACTGATTCCTCTACCGTTTGCAGGTCTTCAGCACCAGGGTGCAGAAACAGGTGGATATGGGCGTCAATCAGCCCGGGCATCAGTGTGTTATCCCCAAGATCAATCGTCTGGGCGCCGGCCGGATGTTTGACCAAAGATCCGGCCTCCACGATCCTTTCACCCTGCACCAGCACTTCACCTGGCGAGATGATTCTTCCGTTTTCAATGTCCAGCAGATGAGCCGCGTGCAGGATCGTTGCTGGTGCGTTCGTCTGAGATTGCGACCAAGTGAGAGGAAGTACGCCGAGGAACACTGCGATCAATAACTGACGCTTCATTTCCATGACGCGCGATGGTATCACTTTGCGCCCGTGTCATGGAACTTTCCCGCAACTGTTCCCGTACCTACTCGGGGCAGTTCAAACAAACGCGCTTCGGTTTCTTAGGCTCCGCGAGCGAACTTCGCGAGCTAACCTGGGAAAAAACATTCTCGATGAGGTGAACAATGGACGACATCACGGGTCTCGTAGCAATAATCATGATTTTTGGAATTCCAGTAGCAGGCATGTACACCTACTATCGCGTACGCAAGTTGCGAACGGATGAACGACTGGCCGCCCTGGCGAGAGGCGTCGATATCGGCCTTCAGCCCGAACTGCCTCCGGTGGCTGTATCTCGGCGCTGGGGAATCCTGCTGGTTGCAGCTGCATTGGGCTACATGACCACGTTCGGGTTGATCGCACGAGTGGAATCGGATGCGTGGGTTGCCGCAGCATTCGGCGTGATCCCGCTGACGCTCGGGCTAGGATTTTTTCTCGACGCGGCGCTAGTGCGGCGGGACGCCCGGCAGTCATAGTCCGGAATCCAGCTACTGGATTTTCGGTTCTGGTAAGACCTACGAAATCCGCGCCATCTCTTCTTCCCGAACTCGTGCACCGACCTCTACCCGGGTCAGCAACCGGGGTCGTGGAGGCGATTGCATTTGGGCGCGTGGACGCCGGAGCAGCAGAATGAAAGGCAGCATCAGCAGAAATATAATTCCCATCACCCAGAATGCTTCGACGAAGGCGAGCATCGACGCGTGGGCCTGCACCATTCCGTAAATCGCGCCTAGCGCTTTCCGTGACGCTGTATAGTTATCAAATCCGCGAACATGAAACCACGTCTGCATGCCATGTAGCATCTTCCGCGTCGTGAGATCCGTCGCGCCGATTTTGGAAATGAGGTGATTCTGGTGCAACTGCGAACGGCGCGCCAGGAACGTGGTCATGCTTGCGATTCCGAAACTTCCGCCAATGTTTCTCATCAGGTTGTAGATGCTGGTGGCATTGCCCATTCTCTCTTTGGGTATTCCTGCCATGCTCAAGGTCATCAGAGGAATGAAAAGAAAACTCAATCCAACACCTTGGAAGATCTGTGGCCAAAAAATATCCCAATAACCAGCGTTCAGATTCAGTCCCGACAGGCTGAACATAGTGAGCGAGGCAACAACCAGACCAAACACGAGCAATCGCCGCGCATCGGTTTTCGCCGTGAGGTATCCGGCTAAAGGAGTTGTGGCCAGCGCCCCAATCCCACGCGGAGAAATTGCCAGTCCGGCATTCAAGGCCGGATATCCCAAAAGCGTTTGCAGGTAAATCGGAATCAGCACAAGACTTGAATAAAGAACAAACCCCAGCATGCTGATGAGAAAAACTCCGGCGCTGAACGAGCGATTGGCTAGCGCGCGCAAATCCACCACCGGCTTTTCGGCACGCAATTCGCGGATCACCAGCGATACCAGGCCGACCACACACAATATTGCGAAAAACTGAATGTAATTGGACGAAAACCAATCTTTTCGTTGGCCGGTATCCAAGACCACCTGCAATGTTCCAAAGCCCAAGGCCAGAAAACCGATTCCCCACAAATCAATCCTGCCGCCGGTTCGCCGGATGTACGGTGGATCGAACACGAAGCGGTTCATCATGATCATCGAAAAAATCCCTACCGGCAGGTTCAGGTAGAAAATCCAGCGCCAGGAATAGTTGTCCGTAATCCATCCGCCAAGCGTCGGGCCGAGGATCGGCGCCAGCAGGATTCCAATCCCAAATGCAGCCATGGCGTGCCCGTGTTTTTTCTCGGGGAATGTCTCCAGCAGAATGGCTTGCGCCAAAGGCTGCAGTCCGCCGCCGGTCAAACCTTGCAACACGCGAAAGAAAATCAGGGATGGCAAGGTCGTGGCCAAACCGCAACAAAGGGAGGTTGCTGTGAATCCCGCAACGCAGGTGAGCAGCAGTTTTTTGCGGCCCATGTAATTGGCGAGCCACCCGGACATCGGCAAGATGATGGCATTTGAGACCAAATATGAGGTCACGACCCACGTGCCCTCTTCGACGGTCGCGGCCAGATTTCCGGCGATGTGCGGAATCGACACGTTCACCACAGTCGTGTCGAGAATTTCCATGAAGGTGGCAAGCATCACCGCGAAGGTCACCACCCACGGATTGATCGGATAAGAGGCTCGTTGCCGCACTGCACTGGTTATAGGTCAACGCACCAGAACACGCGGTGATTGCGGTCACAGGAAAGTTGCAGAAGACCAAAAGAAGCACGCGGCCGGTTATCACGGCCTCTATAAAGACACCTCAAGAAAGGGGAAAAACCTGCTCAGCTGTCCAGGGATTTTTATTGTGCGATTGCGCTGGCAGTCGCTGAAAACGCATTGTTCGCGTTTCCGCCGATCAACCTTACCGTACCCACCACCAGCACCAGGATCACTGCCAGCATCACGGCATATTCCGCGATATCCTGGCCTTGCTCGTCCCGCCAGAGACTACGAACTAGATCAGCCATTTTTACCTCCCTGCAATGAGGTGTTTGGGGCGTGACCCTGAGCGAAGTCGAAGGGGAGAGCCCGCAGCCGAAACGTGACCCGGAGCATAGAAAGTGGGTATCTCGTCCATATCCACGCCCTGGCTCGCATCCTTTCAAGCTGCACTACTACCAGAAATCAGCCCGTTAAGCTTGGAAGTCTGAGGCTCTTTCAGTAACTTGTCAAGTTACCCGGGACCGGTCACTGATAACGAAGCGGAATCACTCCCACCTGTACTTACGCGCGCCGGCTGAGGCCGATATCCGTTTCGTGTCCGGATATGGCAGCCCTTAAGCCGATCACCCGCCAGCTTGACCGAAATCGTGCGCCAGCCCAGGTTTGGATTGGGCTGGGGATAATAGCTGAGCGCATACAGGTGCGCTAAATCATCCCGGATTGAGGCAAAAGCCCGCTTTTCTTCTTTCCAATCTTTGGCAAAATACGCTTTTCCCCCAGTCGCCGCGGTCATGCGCTCAAATACTGCGGTGGAAACCGGTTCTATTCTGGCCTGCTGGGTGCTGATCATATAAATCGGAATGCCAGTGGATTGAGCCAGTTCCGCCACGTCCTCGGGCGGCACCATGCTGGCGTTGTCCGGGCCATTGGAAAAGACCACGATTACTTTTCGCCCGGTATACTGGGCCGCATCTTTCACTGTAAGCAGCAGACAGTTGTAGAGGGCGGCATCATCGCCCGCTACCGTAGTTCGTACGCCTCGCAAAACGGTCGCACGATCCGCGGTAAGGGCTGCCTCCCGCGACAGATTGCGGCTATATGAATAGAAAGCAACTTTGTCTGCGTTCTCCAGAGAGCGCACGAAATCGGCAATCGCATCTTGCGCGAAAACGAATCCCCTATACATGTAATTGCTGGTATCGAACAGAATAAAGACGCTCGCGCCGCTCACGATTGAACCCAGGGTTTCACCCGAGACTTGCGCAGGCAAATCAGGAGGCTCATTCGTGGCGGGTGTGGCCTGTCCGTTCTGCGTAGTTACTTCGGTGACGCGTCGGGTCGACTCGTTTCCTTCCGAAAAGGTTGCCAGCTTCTGCTGAATTCCGTCTTCGCTTACGACGAAATCCTGTGGCCGCAACCCGGTCACGTAATTTCCCTTGTTGTCCGTGACCGCAACGTTCAGCTGCACCAGATCCACGATCACGTGAATGTGGGGTTCTTCTTTTTTTTGCGCCTGAATCGCAGAGCCGCAGAGGAGAAGCAGTCCACAAGCAATCACAAAATAGCCCGCAGCCTTGCGGTACTTGTGGCCGGATGCGAGTTGAGTTATGCCGTTCATGACACAAGACTCCCGTTTAATGAGTCACGACACTGGTTGCAGTAACGACCTTGTTCTTGCCCTGACGAAACTCTTCCCCCGCTTCCTGCATGGCGCGCAGAATAGCCTGCCAGTCCTCAAAGTCCGTGGCAAAAATCTTTTCGACCATGCGGCGGGTCAGTTGAGGAACCAGAACATTGAGGTCGACAGGAGAATACCCCATTTCGTCTGCCAAACGGGCCCAGTAGAGATTGCTCGAATCCCACGTCTCAGCCAGTAAACGGCTCGAGTATCCTTCAAACGCCGGAAATGGCTTAACATTCAGCAACTCGCGAGAGTAACTATGTGCCAGGATCCGATGGGGGGTGCGAAAACCTCCCGACAATC
>JAFAGX010000688.1 GCA_019237515.1 Acidobacteriaceae bacterium | reverse complement strand
CGCGCTGCATGCCATATCCGGCAAGATCGCCTCCAAGGATCGCGCCCACTCCGGTGGGATCGCTTCCAGCTAGCAGTTTTCCTCCAGCTTTGTAGAACGCTCGCTCCCACTGCATTTCTTTCTGCAGGCGCATGAGCCAGCGTGGATCGCCATTCGCGCGTCCTCGTGCAGCTTTATAACCGGCCAATGATTCGGGCAGCATCGCATCAGTGACTTCTTTGCGCAGCGGTAGGTGATTCGGAACATCGAGTTCGTAGACGGAAAGCGTTGAAGTGACGGCAACGTGATGCTGAATCAGATCGCTGGTGATCCGCCGCACGGCAGGGCCGTTCACATCCACACTTGCCTGAGCGTCCAGCATGTCCATAAATGGCGGGCATTTGTCAGGAACTTTGTTGGGCACGAACTCAGTATCGACGGCAATGGGACCGTGCTCAAGATTATCGATTCCAAGCGCGGCCGCCTCACGAGAGGTCACCGAGCACAGATGGCCGGTGACTTTCAGGCCGCGGCGGTGGGCTTCATCAATTACGGCTTTCAGCTCGGCTCGCGTGATGTTCATGTACGCTTTGAAGGAGGTAACGCCCTCGTCTGCCCAGTACGCAGCTGTTTTCTGCGCGTCTGCGGGGCTGGTGATTTCGTGCATCTGCGGGAACATCGTTCCCTCGCCTTCCATGTAAGGGCTGGTGACGTCCATCTTGGGGCCGGGCACCATACCGCGATCGATCCATTTCTTGAGATTGAGATCGGTGTACGGCTCGATGGACCCGGTTGTTCGAACTGAAGTGATCCCACCGGCCAGATAGAGCCGCGGATAGGTATAGAACATTTCATTGAGCGTGATACCGCCCATCGCAAGGCTGCCATCCGGGTGATAAACATTCCCTGCCGTGTAGAACATGTGACCGTGCATGTCGATCAGACCGGGGATTACTGAACGGCCGGTCGCATCGATCACTTTGGCATCAGCGGGAATGGTCGCCGCTCCTGCCGATTCGATTTTGCCATCACGAATGACGATGGTCTGATCAGTGCGGGCAGCGGCGCCGGTGCCGTCAATAACCCGCGCATGAGTGATGACGATAACTGGCGCGTCAAACTTCACGTATTCGCGAACGTCGGGTGATAGCTGCGCGGCAGCAAATGATATGAGGTACACAAAAGCGAAGGCAGCCCCTAAGGCCCGCATGGTTCCTATCCTGTGTGAAATGACCCCGCAAAAGAGGGAATGGTAAGGGAATCTATATGCCCGCAGTTGATGATGTCAATCGGAGCGACAGTTCTAAGAACTTCACCAACCACAAAGGGCCCCGATGTACAACGAAGAATGGATCAGAATCAGGGTGTTTCACAAAGCTCATCGGCCTGCCGCACCCGCCCACATCCGAACCGTTCACCTCAGTTCGGCGATTCGCCCGCTTCGTAGTTCTCGCCAGGGTTGGTCAAAGATTTTTTCGAACTGAGTCTGCATCAGTTCGTAGCATTCACAGGCACCCTCGACCAATCCTTCAGGATCTAGGATCGTGAGCTTTCCGTAGCGGTACGTAATCAACCCTGCTTTTTGCAGCATATTGGCGGCAGTAGACACTGTGGGGCGATGCACGCCAAGCATTTGCGCCAGAAATTCGTGGCGAACCGGGAATTCTCTTCTTTGCGCTCGATCACACGTCATCATGAGCCAGCGGCAAAGGCGCTGGTCGACGGAGTGAAGGCGATTACAAGCAGCGGTCAGCGAAGTAAGAATGAGAAAAGCATGCACATAGCTGGCGATCAGATCATTCAGAGGTGTCTGCCGGTCGCGAACTTCGCGGATGAAATTGTCCGTGCTCATGCGATGCGCTTTACCCGGCACTTGCACAAAAGTTGTCGCAATCGTAGTGCGCTGGCGCAGCCATACTTGGACGCCTGCCAGACCTTCGATTCCCATCAAACCCGTTTCAATCGTCGATCCGTCGCTCATCTCCTGGATCGTCGACGTAACCGCATCGAATGGAAAATAAAGGTTCTCGATTGTTTCCCCAGGCGTGGTGATTGGATGCCCAGCCTGCATTTCCACGGGCTCCAGGAAAGGATCGAGCCGTTGCCTTTCCGTTTTCGGAAGAGCAGCTAAGAGAAGATTTTCATTCGGACGCTCGGAGCCTTGCATAAGCTTTCGTAATCAATGTTAACGGGCGACGCAGTCGCCGGCTGACGCCAAGTTACGCCATCTCTGGCGACAACAATCTAAAAGACGAAACGTCATCTTGACGACTGATTCAGCCGTCCAGCAGCTCTTAATATTTGCTTACGCCACGGAACTTTGGGGAGCACCTTATGAGAGGGGATCAGGATTGGAAGGCGCTTTGCGAACAAGTTGCGCGGGAACAGGACCCGGAAAAACTCAACCAATTGGTTGAACAGCTGAACCGGATACTAGCAAAGCAGATCAAGGGAGTCGACCAATTGGACCAGCCACTGGAAAAGCACGAAAGCACGGAAGGAAGTTCAACCGAATCAAACGCCACGTAATGATGACCCTTGTTTGCCCAATCTGCCAGAAAACCGATCTGCAACGCCTCTTTCAGAACCAAACGATAATGGTTCAGATTGATGGCTATCGTTCCCAACACAGCGTGCTGGCGTACCAATGCCGGCAGCTCGGGCACGTTTTCTTTGTCCCCGAAGCCGCAGGAGTTCAAGATATTCCTTCCGGTTCGTAAAGATTACTGCGTGAAATTTATTTCGCCGCGCCTGCAACTTTGCTCAAGCGGGAACTAATATTAGCTTTGATCGCATCCTGATGTTTCGCGAGCAGAGAGATCAGGTCGTCGGTCAACTCGATGAGCTTCTTTGGGTTTTTCTCGACACTAATCTTCGCGCACAGCTCCGTCATTCTTTCATCTAGCATTGTTCGACCCCTTACGCGCACGACGAAGGAGGGCCCGGCTTGCCGGGAAGTATATACCAGTGGCGATATTATTCCGACCGTATTATGACGCCGATAGTACCTGTTCCAGAATAGTGCGCAAGCTCGAAGTGACGTATGTTGGCGCTTGTCTCCACAGGCCACGGACGTGTACCCAAGCTGGAATGAAATCTCCGCGATCAGATTCTGGCAGCAAGCAGTCAATCCTCGTCTATCGCTCTGGCCCAGGTTGGCAATGCCAGCACACCTTGACCGCGCCGCCGTGGGAGGGTGCCATACTGCTGTGCAAGGAGTGTGAATATCAGGCTACAGATGGCGGGCAACTGGTTGATCAGAGCGGCAATCCAGTGCCTTGGGATGGAAGCCCATGAGCCGCACAAAGGCCTGAGATACGGCCCCTGAACGACGACGTCCAGGAACACACGTTAAAACGCCTAGGGCATCCTCGGGTTCACCTCGCGGTAGAAACCCGAAATGCGTTTTATGTGTCTGACGATGAAAAGCCAGGGCTGATCCTTCGCAAGGCACTACTTCGGTCGGCTGGATTGTCGCTCCCACGCCTGAATGCATTACCATAAGCCAAAATGCCCCCGGGCCTTCGCTGGTTTCAGAGTCCAAGAACACTGCTTTGCCTAGTCGCTGCGTTGCTCGCAATCGTCGTGCAATCGGGAGAACTGGGCACGAGCGACACGATGCATCGCCTGCAGGCGACACATTCGTTCTGGACGTCGGAGCCGCCGGTTTTTCCCGACGAATACCCGGAATTTGGCGTGCATGGGCGCGGCGCACGGCTGTACGGATGGTACGGTATCGGGCAGTCGCTGCTCATGTTGCCGGCGGATGTTATGGGCACATGGCTTGAGCGGATCCCCGTCTTCCGGAATTACAACGGCAACGATCCCAGTGTGCGAAATATTTTCGTCACGTATACGACAGAGATTCTGATCAATGTGCTGACTGCCTTGGTTTGTCTGCGATTGCTGCAACTGCTGGAATTCTCGATCGCCCACTCTGTGGCTGGAGTGGTCGCGCTGCTGTTCTGCACCACGCACCTGCATTACACGCAGAACATGATGGAGAACAACTACATCATGCTGCTGACGCTGACCGGATTGTGCTTTCAATGTGAATGGGTGAAGGCCAACAACAAAGGCGCGCTGTTGATCGGGTCGGGGGCGTTCGGGTTGAACTTGCTCACACGCTTAACCACCGGCCTTGACCTGATCGCCGGTGGAGTGTTCGTTGTGCTGTTGCTGTGGTGGGACCAGAAGATAAGAGGTCAAGAACTTTGGCGCAGGATCCTGATTTACGTCAAAAACGCGCTTCCAATCTATCTGATCTTTTTGCTGATCGATCGCGCTTACCAGTACTACCGCTTCGGATCGTTCTTCAACACCTACGTTTCGGTGGTCGCTAAGGAATATCGGCAGATGAATCCATCGCTGCCGCCGAATTATCCATGGGAAACACCATTTCACGCGGGATTTCTGGGGCCGCTGATCACGCCGGAAAAATCCATCTTCCTTTTTGATCCGCTGCTAATCCTCACGATTCTGGCTGCCATCTTGGCGTGGAAGTTTTTCCCCCCGTCCATCAAGGCTTACGTGTTCACCGCGTTTTTTCTCCTTCTGGCGTACATCTGTTTCTACGCGCGGTACACCGTCTGGAGCGGCGATTTCGCATGGGGCGATCGATATGTTTCGACCGCTGCCGAGTTGGCCGCATTCATCGCTGTGCCGTTGTTGCTGCGATACCGACAGCACTTCGGAAAAGCAATATGGGGAGCGGGCATTGCGGTCATCGCGGCGAGTGCTGCAATTCAGGTTGCTTCGCTTGCCTTCTGGCTACCTCTTGAGATTTACCAGATGGAAACCCTAGGACATCCGACGTTCGTGGTCGTCCTGCGTTTCAAGAACATTGCTGCGTTTGCGCTAGGGAAGATGCAACAGTGGGGTCTGAACAATGTACCCATGACCCAGGACCCGTGGGACTACGTTCACATCACCACGTGGAATTTTCTTCCTTTTCTGCTGCGGCGAGTGGGCGAGGCACCGGGCTGGGTCGTCGATCTGGTCATGACATTCTGGATTGCCGGTCTCTTGGCATTGGCTCTGGCTTTGTGGCAGCTACGGAGGGTTCTAACCACTGAAACCGAGCCGAGGCTCTCTGCCACCTCAACCGTTTAGTGACCAGTTACTCACGCTGCGACAGCCCGTTTGTGCGGCTATAATGAGGGGAACCGCATGAGATTTCGCAGCATCTTCCTGATTATTTCGGCTTTGTTGGTTTTTCTGGCCGCGATGCAGGGCCAGAACGGGCAGCCGGATACCCTACCCGCGGCCCCATCAGCGGCAAAAGAGAAGACGTCCCCTCCTGCAGCGGCGCAGCAACCGGCGACGCCCACCGAGAACCCACCCGAGAAGCCGCAAAGCAACCCTGAAGCACCCGCTAACGCACAGTCCGAAGCCGCTCCTGCAAGCTCTCAGCCCGCCGAAGCTAGCCCGACAAACACTGCCGACACTCGCACGGCCGCTCCGGATGATGAATCGATCTCAACCATCCGCCGCACCGTCAACGAAGTTAACGTGGTCTTCACGGTCACGGACAAGCACGGCCACTACGTAAAAGATCTGAAAAAGAATGATTTCAAGATTATCGACGACGCCAAGCCCGCCAGCGAGATCAGCAGCTTCCGGGCCGAAACCGATCTGCCGCTCGATGTCGGCTTGCTGATTGACGCCAGCAACTCGGTGCGCGACCGTTTCAAGTTCGAGCAGGAATCCGCCATCGAATTCCTTAACCAGACGGTTCGCAGGAAATATGATCGTGCGTTCGTCGTGGGATTCGATGTCACTCCCGAAGTGACCCAGGATTTCACCGATGACACCGAAGCGCTGTCAACCGGAGTGCGCATGTTGCGGCCCGGCGGCGGCACCGCGCTGTACGATGCACTCTATTTTGCTTGTCGTGACAAGCTGTTGAAAGTTCCTCATACCGGTCCGGTGCGCAAGGCAGTCATTCTGCTCAGCGACGGCGATGACAATCAGAGTCACGTGACGCGAGAGGAAGCGATCGAAATGGCGCAGCGCGCTGAAGTGATCGTTTATACCATCAGCACGAACCTTTCCGGCAGCGGCAGCCACGGTGACAAGGTTCTGCAGCGAATTGCCGACGCGACGGGTGGACGCGCCTACATTCCTTTCCAACTTACAGAAGTGGCGAATGCGTTCGCCGCCATTCAGGAAGAACTGCGCAGCCAGTACGCGATTTCCTACAAACCCGCCGAATTCCGCCCCGACGGGCGCTATCGCACGATCGAAATTCTTGCTCAGGAAAAAGGCTTGCACGTGCGCAGCCGTCGCGGCTACTATGCGCCTTCTCAGTAGTCAGTGGTCAGTAGCCAGCGGTTGATGTTGATTCCCCTGGGCACTGACTACAGACTACCGACTCCTCGTTATGGCTGGATACTCCGGCACCCCGCTCCCGAAGAAACTAGGAATCAAAGATGCATTTCGCGTCGCATTCATCGGTTTGCCTCCGGATGTTAAAAGCGAACTAAAAGACGCGCTGGGCAGATGCGAGGCTGCGAAGGACGACGAGGGCTCGCTGGATTTCGCAATGATTTTCGTGAAGAGTGCTGCTGACCTTGAGAAAAGTTTTGCTCAATTTGCCAAGCGGCTCATGCCTGCGGGAATGCTTTGGGTGTGCTGGCCGAAGAAGTCATCCGGAGTTGTTAGTGATCTCACGGAGGATGAAGTCCGCAAAATCGGTTTGGCCGCAGGATTGGTGGACGTCAAAGTCTGCGCGGTGAACGAAGTGTGGTCGGGATTGAAGTTTGTGATCCGGCTTAAAGACCGCCAGAAAAATTGAATGCACCCACCAAGCAACACCGGCCTGGTGCGACACACCCGTCAGCTGGCTAGCAACGCCCGCTAGTCTTTCTTGGGCACGGCATAATACCCGGCGCGAGACTGGATTTTGTAATCTTTGTTATCCGTCTGGATCTGGACTTTGCGATAGGTGCCATCGAGCTTGGAGTTGGTCGGGGTATACCCAATGTTGTACTGGCTGCGCAGTTCGTTGGCGATCTGATCGAAGCCCTGTTTCAGCTTTTCAAATTTGTTACCAACTTCGATAACCCGCCCGCCAGTTTCTTCCGTCAACTTTCTCATCTCGCGATCGCCGGAATATCCGCCGAAACCATAGAAGCCGCGATCGGCGCATAGCAAAACATAAACGATGCTGTCGGCTTTCTGAGCGGCCTCGATCGCGTCTCGAATCTTCAGCCGGCTGCCTTGGTCCTCGCCATCGGTCAAAAGGATCATGGCTTTTCGTCCAACCTGCTGCGCCAGTTCATCGTGTGAAGCCAGGTAAACCGCATCGTAAAGGAGTGTTCCGCGCGGCGTGCCTTGAGTTGGAATTGTGCCGCCGCCCAAGCCGGGAATTCCCGTTCCACCGCCACCGGCGGTGTTGATTTTGGCGGTGTTGAGGGCGGTTTTAAGTAAACGAACAGAGTTGGTGAAATCCTGCAGAAGGTCGACATCCACATCGAAGCTGATCACGAACGCCAAGTCTTTGTCGCGCAGAATCTGGCTGAGGAAATCGCCCCCGACTTCCTTCTCCATGTCGAGCACGCGCGCCTGACTGCCACTGGAGTCGATCAAAATGCCAAGAGTCAGAGGCAGGTTGGATTCGGCTGCAAAATACTTTATGGTCTGCGGCTTCCCGTCTTCAAGAATATGAAAATCGTCTTTCTTCAGGTCAGGGATGAGGGCTCCCTTCTTATCCTTCACATTAAAGAAGAGTTGCACGACGTTGACATTCACCTTGAGGGTCGCGGCCGATTGATCCTGATCCTGATTCTGATCGGACGCTTGCGGAGAAGCCTGTGCCCACGCGAAGGCACTCATCGCGATCCCCAGCGCCAAAAGGTTGCTAACCCGAAGCAAAGGAGGTTTTGACATGAATGTTTCTCTTTGGGCCGTTGTTAGTCTATCCTTTAAACATTAGATGCAACAAATAGCTCGTTTCAGCATCCCAAGAAGCGGAAGGTCAACAGTACCGTGCGTCTGGCTGCGGGGATAATTGGGAAATGGCTTTCTGCCGGGATTCTGGCGGTGATCCTTGCTGCAGGGATAACCGGTCCGGCCCAGCAACAATCCAATCAGAATATTCCGGATGCACCATCGGCGGTTCAGCCACCGCCCCCTGCGCCAGAACCGCAAAAACCTGCGCCAGACGACCAATCACGCCAGCAAACGACGCCTGGCGTCCCTCCGAATCAGGCACCCCCTTCGTCGGCAAATCCGCCTGACGCACCAAATGATCAGCTGCCCGGGCCTCCGCCTCCGATGAAAATCACAACCGTTCCAGCCGGAAGCACGGCAGCAAAACCGGGAGCGCAGGAAGAACTCTATAGGATCGTACGAAACGTTAACCAGGTGATCGTACCAGTCCGCGTGACTGATGACACTGGGCGGCTGGTAAGCGGTTTAGTGGCGAAGGATTTTTCGGTTTTCGAAAATGGCAAAAAACAACCTATGAATTTTTTTACCAGCGACCCGTTTGCGCTGTCGACGGCGGTTGTTCTGGATCTCGGCTTGCCGGATGCCACGCTGCAAAAGGTAAAAGCGAGTTTTCCAGCCCTTGAGGGCGCGTTCAGCCAGTTCGACCAGGTTGCGCTTTATGTCTATGACGAGAACGTTACCCGGCTTGCCGATTTTCAGGCAGTAGGCCGACAGTTGGATGCGAAGCTCAACGAATTGCGAACCGTCTCTGGTGAAAACAATGGAGTGCCAATCACCGGTGGTCCCCTGGGACCGCAGGGTCCAACTGTGAATGGCGTTCCAGTAGGTCAACCTACGACCCCGGTGATCACTCCTTCCAAGCGGGCTCATGCGTTGAATGACGCAATTCTCCGGGCGGCATTGGATCTTGGGCAGCAGGACAAGGCTCGCCGCAAAGTTATTTTTGTGATCAGCGACGGCCGCGAGTATCGCAGCGAGGCGGGGTATAACGCCGTAATGCAGGTTTTGCTCTCAAATGGTGTATTGCTGTACGCCGTTGCCGTTGGAAATTCGGCGGTTCCCGGATATCGCACCCTGGAGAAACTTCATATTCCTGGTCAGGGTTATAGCGACATTTTGCCCAAGTATGCAAACGCAACCGGCGGTGAGGTTCTGCCCGAGTATTCGCGGTCTGCAATTGAGGATGTGTATGCCCGCCTGATGGGGGATGCACGCAACCAATACACAATTGGGTACATTACTCGCGCTACTCCCAGTGACACGCGTCGAGACATTGAAATTCGCGTTGATCGCCCGGGATGCAAATCTTCTGATCTTCGCCCCTGTGTGAACGTGTACGCCAAGGCGGGATATTATCCTCTCCCTGCCAGCCGCTGACGCACACGTTTCAGCTTTCTTAAAAGCACACGTGAACGTGGATGAAGCCGCGAAGCTATCGTCCAATCTCAGAGAGCATGCTTTGTGCCTGAGGGTGATCCGGATGTTGCTTGAGCAGTTGGAGCAGCACCGCACGCTCCTTGTCTGGCCTACCCTCCAATGCGTAGACGCGGGCTAGGTTCAAGTAGCATTGATCAAAAGCTGACGCTACGCGCATACACTGTTCGAAGGTTTCGACCGCCTCATCACGCTTTTCGGTGCGGAGATAAAGAACGGCGAGGTTGTTGAGCGCCTCGGGATAATCGGGCCGGGCTTTCAGAGCGCGCTGCAAGTATTCGTAAGCGCGATCCGTGTTGTCTAATTGTGCGTAGACCATCGCCAGACTGTAGTTTGCCTCGGGATCTTGCGGACCAACTTCGACCGCGTGTTCCAGAATTTTGCGTGCGGCCTCCCATTCGCGGAGTTGGCGATAGGCATTCCCCAGATTATCGAGGGCGATCACGTAATCCGGATTTAGTTCCAGCGCCTTCTCAAAATACAGAATGGCCTGGCTGGCGTGCCCTTCGCGAGTGGCGATCAGGCCAAGATTGTTCCATGCATTGGGCAGCGTGTCAGGGTACGCTGCCTGAAGTTTGATGGCGCGTTCAAACCAGTCTCGCGCCTCCGAGGTTTTGTTCTGCTGCAGATATACACTGCCCAGACCGTACGCCGCTTCGGCGCTGGACGGGTCGTCGCGGAGGGCCCGCTGGAAGGATGTGCCCGCTTGCTCATAATATCCACGCTGAAAGTAAACCGAACCGAAAGAAAGATAATTTCGCCGAAAATCAGTTGTTTCGGTAAGTCCGGGGAACGGCAACGCCCTGGCTAGGCGCTCGGCATTGCTCTGTGGGATCTGGTCAACATCTTCTTCGATCTGCGCCGACTTGATTGCGCCCTGATACACCTTCACGATATCGCCCTTGCCATCGATCAAGAATGACGTAGGCAGAACCAGATCGCGGTGGCGATCGAACAGGTACCGATAAACAATGTTGTAGGTTGCGGCGATGTCGTCCGAACCACGAAGAACAGGGAACGAAAACTTCTGCTCGCGCGCCACGAGCTGAAAATTCTGCAGATTTGCGGGATCATCTACGTTGATCGCGATTACCTGGAGCGTTTGCGTGCGCAGACGGTTGAGAGATTTCAGCGCCTCGATGCAAGCCAGCGATTGCACCGTCGAGAAGGTGAGCAGTAGCGGCTTGCCACGGAAAGAGGAGAGTATCTGCGTTCGTCCGGCGAGATCGGTAAGCGAGAAGTCCGGCGCAGCAATTGGCGCAAGCAGCCAGCTTTCAGCGTTCTCGGGCAAAAGTTCAGGCTGAGCAATTACTGGTATAGCGTGCGAAACAGCGCTGGTGCGTTGCTTGGTCGCAAACGCATCCATACGCGACGGTTCCGCTCCCTCTTCAATGAAGATCCTGTGATTCGCCGGCAGATTTTTGATTTCCTGCACAAGTCCGCTGGGCCAGCGAATCGTCGCACTGATGGGACCTTTCGCCTCACCCAAGCCGAAGTGCATCTCTTTGCTGTGCTGCGAAAGAAAACCGGAACCTGCCTGCAGCGAGCGCCTTTGGCGGCCTTCCTCGGTGTCAATGGTGATAACTGCGCCGATCGCGTCGCGATTGCTTTTTGTTCCGTGCAAGCGAACTGCAATAGACGGCGGCAGATCCCCGACGACGTTCTTCAAAATTCGCAATTGGGGGGCGTTTCGGTTCTTCAGGAAAACTTCCAGCCGTCCATCGTCATCAAAGTCGGCGAGAGCGAATGAGCGGCCATCTTCCAGGAAATCGAGCCCCACTGCCCCTGAAACGTCAGAGAATGTTCCGTCACGGTTATTGACGTAAAAAACGTTTCTCTCGTAACCGCTCCAAGTGGCATCAGAGCGGATGAGTTCGTTGATGGCGTTCCAAGCTTGCTCATAATGCTGAGAAGGCTGGGGCTGGTTTGGGGAGTTCGCAACTACTTGCCGCCAGAAAAAGCTGTTCAGATCTTGGCGTGAGGGGCCTGAAACCATACCGTTGGTGACGTAGAGATCGGCATAACCGTCATGGTCGAAATCCCACGCGTCACTTGACCAGGACCAGCGACCCAAACCGACGTGCGCCGACTGTGTAACCTCCTCACATTTACCGTTCCCATTTCGCAGCAGCGAATTGCCCATCGCATGCTTGCGGTATAGGGCTCGAACGTTGTCGGGCGCATTCTGCTGAAAGATGTTCTGCGTAGAAATGCGCTCGCCAGCGGCGGTCCACATGTTAGCAACGTAGAGGTCTTCAAGGCCATCATTGTCATAGTCAAACCAGGAGACACTCATCCCCGCGCCTACATCTTCAACTCCCACATCAGCCGCGACATCAGTGAATGTTCCGTTCGCATTATTGCGATACAGATTCTTTTTGCCGAAATCGTTGACGACGTAGAGATCGGGCCAGCCGTCGTTGTTGTAGTCATTCCAGGCACAGCAAAAACTGTAGCGCGTGTTGTTCTGATTGAGGCCGGTTTCAGCAGTGACATCGCGAAATGTCCCATCGCGATTGTTCCGCATCATGAAATTTGGCGGGCCGTTCTCAGCCGCATAGTAGGGGACCGGATACTTGTATTGATCGGTGCCCTGATAAAAAATGTACAGGCAAAAATAAATATCCAGCCAGCCGTCACGATCGTAATCAGCGAGAGCCGCCCCGGTGAAAGTGCCCTGCGGAGGATTGGCGAACTTAAACGCGTTTGGTTTCTGAAGAAATTTTCCGTTCCCCTGGTTGATAAACAACAGCGGGCCGTCGCTGCGGACGATGATTAAATCCTGATGGCCGTCGTTATCAATGTCCGCGAACAACGCGCAGGCGGTATTGTCGAGGATGCCTACCCCCGCAGTTTCTGTGACGTCCTGAAACGTGCCGTCACCCCGGTTTCGATAGAGGCGGTTGGGCAGTCCGGCTGGCTGGCAGACATAAAGATCGTCGAAGCCATCGTTGTCGATATCGCCGACAGAAACGCCATTGTGGCCGTAGATGTCGATGCCGCACGCACCATCAAGAACAGTTCGCCAATAGTCAGCTCCATGTCGCAACTGCGCAGAATAGGAGGAATCCTTGCCCAGCGACTCCGCTGTAATGTCCGCGAACACCGGACCGACGGCCCGGCCTTGGTTTTCGTCGAGAACTTTCCACTTCGCCACTTTGAATTCGCCGGAAGGCGTAGATTTCCACTCAAGGTGCCAATAGCCCACGCGATGCTGGCGGTAGAACTGTTCGCTCGAACCGACGAACTCGTAACGCACACGGGTCTTGAGATTGCCTTGATGATCTGGCGGCTCGATCTGCGTGATTTGCAGTTCGGCTGTGCGAAGGCCGGAGAAAGCGTTCATCGCAGTTTTCAGTTCCCGCAGAAACGCATCACGCATAAGCAGGTCATTCGAAAATTTGTTTCGACGAACCTCGATAATTCCCGACCGCAGTAGCTTCGAATCGGCCGCTCTTAGACCAACCCCTGAGAAGTCTGGCGCAAGCGAGCTCTCGATTGCAGCCACATTGTGTGGCGATTGCAATAATCCTGCGCTCCATTGCGCCAAAATCGCTGCGATCTGGTCAGCATATTTTTCGGTAATGAACGCATCGTGTCCCGCTTGTGCTTTGAGCAGCATCGGGTCCAGCGATGATGGATTCCGGTAGTGCGGATAGAGCTGGAACTCGGGTCTGGTTCCGATGACATTGCCGGGATCAATTAGGTAAAGGAACCGCGAATTTAGCAGGCGTCCAGGAATCAGGGCTGTGCCTGCGCTCTGGCAGCATCGCGCAAGGAAGTCGCGACGACTGCGATCAATCGAGGGAAGATTCTTTTGTTCACGCTTCTTCCCTGCCCGACTCAGACAGTAACCTCCTCAATGTTGGTTGAGGCGAAAATAACAGCCCGGCAAAATGCGGTCAAGAAGCAGCAAGGCAAAGCGTTCGCCAGCGGGAGGTTTTAGCTTTTGAGGAGTTGCAGCGCTTGATCCGTGGTGATGAAGTTAGCGCCGAGCCGCGTTAGCTCTGCAATCATGTTTTGGGCGTCTTCAGGCTTCAGGGTTTCGATCGCGTCTTTCACGATTGAAACTCGGTGGCCGCGTTGCAACAATCCTTTCGCGGCGAAAGCCACGCAATATTCCGTGACGACACCAAAAACTACAAACTGCGCATCTCGCGGGAAAAGTTTGACCAGGTCATCCGCATGACGGCTTTGGAAGATATCCAGAGTCTGCTTTTCCAGAAGGACTTGTTGATACTGGAACAGATCGGGCGGCAGAGTTGCGCTCGAGTCATTTGAAACTCGATAGACTTTGCCGGCTAGCGCTTCAGGAATGTATTCCGAGCCTTCAGTTCCCTTCACGCAATGAGGCGGAAATATCTGGAACTCTGGATCATCAGGAGCGTGAAAGCATCCGTGAGAAACCAGGAAGACGCGCCCATCGCGCGCGGCTTGGGTCAGCTTGCGGATATTGGGCAGCAACTTTTCCGCCCCGGGTACATAAAGCTTTCCCCCAGGCAGCATGAAATCTTTCTGCGTGTCGACTTCCCAGAAAATGATATCGCGCGAAAGTATTCCCATTTCCTGATCAGTGCTTATTCTTAACGGCGCGAGCGCTGTAGAACGTGACTCCGCCAAACTCCCAGACAACTCTTCCCACCAAGAGCAGTGCCGCAATAATCACTATCCAGCGCAGTCGGATTTTTATGTTCTTCGTATGTGTCGCGCGTGGATTCGGAAGCTGACCTCGGCTCGGTTTCTCTTATACTACCGAGTTTCCGATTCTTCCATGCCAACAAATATTGAAATCAAGGCCAAGCTACGGGATCGCAGTGCCGCTGAAGCTGCTGCAGATCGGCTAAGGACCGCCGGGCCGGAGGTCATTCGTCAGGAAGACCACTTCTTCAAGAGCTCTAGCGGGCGGCTGAAGCTACGGATCTTTGGACCAGAATCCGGAGAGCTAATTCGATACGAGCGCGCCAATACTCCCGGTCCACGCCGTTCACACTACATTATCGTCCGCACGGCTGATCCTTACACATTATTAGAAATTCTGACAGCGGAGTTAGGCCAGATCGGAACAGTGAGCAAGATGCGCACGTTGTACTTAATCGGGCAAACGCGCGTACATCTCGACCGGGTTGAAGGACTTGGCGAGTTTCTGGAGCTTGAGGTGGTATTGAGGCCCGAACAGAGCGAAGCGGAAGGTCAAAACATCGCGGAGAGATTGCTACAGGAATTCAAAATCGACGCGCGGGATCTTGTCTCGGAAGCTTACATCGATCTGCTCGTGGGGCGAACCGGATCAGCTGTGGAACCTGAGGTTTGACACCGGTGGAGACCACAGTGACGCGGTCCTCGGCATTACTCAGCATTCGAGCGCGCAAAAGAGCGCGCGGACGGGATTATCTACCGTACTATTGCGTAATTGAGCTGGCGACGGACGAGAAAACGTTATTGGCGTTGCCACCGATCAAGCGAATCGTGCCAACCACAATCACCAGGATGACGGCCAGCATCACGGCGTATTCAGCAACGTCCTGACCGCTTTCTTCCGACCAGAGACGAGATAGGAACCGCACAGGTGCCTCCAAGCACTTAAAATCGCCACCGCGGGGAGAAGTTAGGCGCGATGCAAACCACAGAACAAAGACGACTGCTGTGATTTGTTGAGTCGATGCTAGTGCCCCCGGTAAAAGGCAGCAATAGCCCGTAGGAGCAATGGTATGGCACGAAAGTGCCATCCGCACATCCGCACATCCGCACTTAAGCAAGCTTTCCCGCTGGTGATTACCACAGTTCCGCATATCACTCGTTGCCTCGCGCTGACCATGCTATAACTCCCCTGATGGCACAAGCCCGCCAAGGATCGATTCATCTGTTTCGCTTTTCCGGGATTGACGTTTTTCTGCATTGGTCCTGGTTCGTGGTGGCGATGTTCGAAATCAACGGCCGAGTCGGCCGTTATTCTTCGATACTTTGGAATGTAGCCGAATACCTCTGCCTTTTCCTCATCGTGCTCCTGCATGAGTTCGGCCACGCGCTGGCTTGCCGGCAAGTCGGCGGAGTAGCAAACCGGATTGTGCTCTGGCCGCTGGGAGGCGTGGCTTTCGTAAATCCGCCGCAGCGGCCCGGCGCTACACTTTGGAGCATCGCGGCTGGCCCGTTGGTGAACGTTGCTTTGTTGCCAGCCTTGAGCATGCTTGGCTTTCTAGCCCGTTCGCTCGGATGGCCGCACAGCCTCCCGGATCTTTACGTGCTGTTGCGATCTGTGTGGTTCGTCAATCTCGGCCTGCTGCTGTTCAACCTGCTGCCGATTTATCCCTTGGACGGTGGCCAGATTCTTCGGTCTCTGCTTTGGTTTGTCTTGGGGCGCGCCCGCAGCCTGATGGCCGCAACCTCGATCGGATTCCTGGGAGTTGGAGGTTTTCTGCTGCTCGCAGTTTATGAGCGTTCCCTCTGGTTCGGAGCACTCGCAGTATTCATGCTCATGAATTGCTGGGGTGGATTGCGCCACGCGCGCGCGTTATCCCGCATTGCCAAGCTGCCGCGCCGGGCAGATTTTGTCTGTCCAAATTGCAAGACCGAACCCCCTGTCGGCGATTTGTGGAAATGCACGAATTGCCGCCGGCCTTTTGATACGTTCGCAACCCAAGCCAGCTGTCCTTACTGTGCGGCGCAGTTTCCCCTGACCCAATGCCTTAACTGCGGGACTATGCAACCCATGTCCCAGTGGATGCTTCGCGCCACTGCTCACGCCAACGCTTAATTCCGATCCGCGACAAAGCGCGTTGACGATTCTGAAGTATCACTTCTTATCGAACTGGAGAAATTCGACGGGAGCGCCATTCTCGACAATAAAAGCGACAGTCACGCCCGGTGACGGCGAGTTGGGCGCTATTATTATTTCTTTTCCGGCGATTTCAGCGGAGAGGTCGTCCACTTCGAAGGCGACATGCGGAACGGTACGCACAAGATCAGGGACCGGTGCTTCAGGTTCGAAGCGCATCCACTCGATTCCGTACGCGCTGGTTTCGTATCCGGACACGAAAGTCGCATAGCCCTTGACCACGCGTTCACCTTCCCGACGCTCGGTGGTCGGGATTCCGATGTGATGGTATCGCCTCTTAGAGGTAATTGGTGACTCTTTCACGTGAATTAGTTTAGCCCATGACGGTATCTGTTTGGGTCATTTGTTCAAACAGCGAACGGCGCTCGGGCGCAGATCGAAGTCCAATCGACTTGATCCAGCGTTTTAGCTATCTGACGCGGAGAATTGCAATCCCGATAGAGGCCAAGGTCACCCTGCAACTTCACCTTTTCGAGTCCACGCATTTTTTCTTGACTTGCACTGTTTTAGGGCGGAGAATTCAGCGCACACAAACCGCCCGACCCTGTCCTGTCTTATTCTGGGCCGGTTTGAGTGGGCCCCATCGTTTTACGTTTATTTAGATTTTTCATACTCCGCAAAATTCAGCAGTTTTGAGGTAGCGTCTTTTTCATTTCGACGCCAGGAGGCGCATATGAAAGGCAGTGTCTCCTTCGCTTGTACCGTTCTGGTACTTGCTTCAACACTCATCCTTCCAGGTTGCGGCGGCAGCAGTTCGTCAACGGTCCTTCCGCCCGATATTACCGTGTCACTCTCGAATGGCGGAAGCTCCGTGGCTGCGACGGGCATCGTCCCACTTACCGCAACGGTGAGCGGCGACTCCTCTGGCATGGGTGTCACCTGGACAGTATCGTGCAGCGTTTCGGGGCAATGCGGAAGCGTGGCCGCCACACCAGGAGCGAGCGGGAACACTACAACATTTAATGCGACCTATACCGCTCCGGCAAAGCCGCCCGCAAGTAATCTGACGATAACCGTCAATGCCACGTCCGTCGCTGATACTTCCAAATCAGCGTCTACAACCATCACCGTTTTGGCAATTACGGTTTCGGTATCGTCAAGCGCTACTGCAGTCCAAGCGGGACCCGCGAATACTGTCCAGATCAGCGCAGGAGTTAGTAACGATCCCTCGAACGCAGGAGTGAAATTCACAATATCGCCGGCGTCGCAAGTTGGAAGCCTCACGCAGGCGGACGCTTTGGACGCTAGCTATAAGGCTCCCAGTACGACGCCAGTCAGCGACTTGGTCGTGATAGTGACCGCGACCTCCGTAACGGACTCAACCAAATCTGCAACTGTGTCCATTACGGTTCCGTCCGTCGCAGTTTCCGTGACTCCGGCCACTGCCACGGTTGATGCGACCGGCACGGTGCCAAATATTGTGGCGACCTTGACCAATGATTCGAGCGGGAAAGGTGTCACGTGGGCCGTTAGCTGCTCGCCAGCACCTTGTGGAAGCATTCCGGCTGGTCCAACCGCCAGCGGGAGTCCGACGACCTACACCGCTCCCACCACTCCGCCTTCACCTTCGGATTTGACTGTCACAGTGACCGCGACTTCGGTGACGAACTTGCTGGCCCAATCTTCGATCACCATCACCGTGAAGGCGATCTCGGTTACGGTAGCGGCACCGAACGCGACGGTGCTCTTCGGACAAACACAACCCAATATCGTTGCCACGGTGAGTGACGATCCCGCAAAAAAAAGGCGTGACTTGGACCATACAGCCGTGCAGTGTCTCCGACT
>JAFAGX010000207.1 GCA_019237515.1 Acidobacteriaceae bacterium | reverse complement strand
ACGTCCTCTGCCGGGGGTGTACATAACGCCGCCGAGCGCGCATATCGGCTGGGCTGCAATACGCTTCAGATTTTCTCTTCGAGCCCACGGCAATGGGCGCCCTATGAATTGAGCGCTCCGCAATGCGACGATATGACGCGCCTGCGCGACCGATATGGCTTGAAGCCGCTGGTCATCCACACGAACTACCTGATCAATCTTGCCGCTACAAACGAAACCTTTCTCAAGAAATCTATAGAGGCTTTTCGTGGAGAAGTCGAACGCGCGCTGGCATTGTGTGCCGAATATCTGGTGCTCCATCCCGGCTCATTTCGCGGTGCGCATCGCGAAGCCGGACTTTTGCAAACCGCAGCCGCAATCGCTGCGGCCACGCAAGGGCTGGATTTGGCGAAGGGCGGTCTCGCCATTCTCATTGAAAATACCGCCGGCGCCGAGTTTTCGCTCGGAGGCAGCTTCGAGCAGGTTGCCGAAGTTCTGGATCGTCTGCGTGGTCTGGTTCCCGTCGCTGCCTGCATTGATACTTGTCACGTCCACGTCGCCGGATACGACATCGTCAGCGAAGCCGGCATGCGCGCTACACTGGCTCATCTTGACGAAACGATCGGATTCCAGAACGTTCGGGTGTGGCATTGCAATGATGCGAAAGCAGCGCGGGGATCCAAACTCGACCGCCATCAGCATGTGGGGAAGGGAACGATCGGTCTCGAGCCATTCCGGCGTCTGTTGAATGACCCACGTTTCGCGCATGCTGCTTTTATCGCTGAAACTCCCATTGACCAGCCAGGAGATGACAAGAAAAATGTCGCGACCCTGAAGAAGTTGGTCGCGAAGGAAATGAACTCGTAGCCCTGTCCAAGCGAAATACGTGAAGCTGCTTTTCACCGCGTTTGCGGGTTTGACCCCAATTTCCGCGGTCACGTATAGTCGAATTCGAGTGAAGCCGACGTGATCGGGCGGTTAGCTCAGCTGGTTAGAGCGCCTGCCTTACAAGCAGGAGGTCGCAGGTTCGAGTCCTGCACTGCCCACCATCCCTGAAGCTGCGAACGTCCTCGCAGCTATTGAACGCGATATGTAGCCAGCCTTCGCTGATATCTTCAATTCCGTCCGGTGTATACTTGCTCATTTTTGGTTACGAAAGCGGCCCTGATTGCACACGGCGTCCTCAGTCGCAAGTTCGCCCGACATTACTCACTTAGCACACCACACACGCCAGCAGATCGCGTTACGCTTGCTTCCGTTCCTGTTCCTGCTTTACATCCTTAATTACCTTGACCGCACGAATGTCGCCTACGCAGCCATCGGAATGTCGCGGGAATTAGGCTTTTCGGATCGGGTTTTCGGCCTGGGCGCCGGCATTTTCTTCATCAGCTATGTTGTTATGCAGATACCCGGCGCAGTTCTGGCAGAACGCTGGAGCGCACGCCGCATGATCGCCTTGAGCCTGATCGGATGGGGTTCACTTACAGTTTTGACGTCGCTAGTGCACACTCCGGTTCAACTCTACTTGGCACGCTTTGTACTCGGTGCTGCGGAAGGCGGCTTCTTTCCCGGGGTAGTTGTGTATCTCAGCCATTGGTTTCTTCACGAGGACCGGGCCAAGGCCACTAGCAACTTCATGGGCGCGATTCCGCTCTCTTCCGTTCTGGGATCGCCGCTCGCCGGATTGATCCTTGGGTATGCATGGCTGGGATGGCAGGGTTGGCGGTGGTTATTCGTGATCGAAGGATTGCCAGTCGTCTTCCTGGGGATTGCCGCCTATCTCTTTCTGACCGACTGGCCCGTGGATGCAAAATGGCTGGCTCCCGAGCAGCGCCTTTGGATCGAAGACAGTTTGCGGGAACAGCAAATTGCGTCCAGTTCAGACCGCGCCAGCATCGTTGAGGCGCTCAAATCAGGAGTAGTCCAAACTTTGGCGATAGGCCTCTTCTTTGCCTACATTCTGACCTATACCTTTGTATTCTGGTTTCCTACCATTCTGAAGCGGCAGTCGGGATTGTCCGATCTTCACGTTGGAGTACTGGGCGCGCTTCCCTTTGTTGCGTATTTCTTGGCGATGCAAATTGGCGGGTGGCATTCAGACAAGACCTCTGAACGACGATGGCACACCTCTATGCCACTTTTCATTTCCGCAGCCGCACTCCTCGCAGCCACGGCCCCAGTCCATTCGCTGGCGTATTTCATGATCGTATTCACCGTCGTAGGAGCGGGGGCTTCTTACGTATCGATTGCTTGGGCTATGCCGACTGAGATGTTGAGCCGTTCGCTGGCGCCTACGGCGGTCGGGTTAATCAATGCAACCGCGAGCATTGCGGGATTTGCCGGTCCCTATGCTTTCGGATATCTGTACTCCCGCAACGGTTCTTTTGTTCCTGGTTTGCTAGTGATGATGCTAGGGTCGCTGATCGGAGGATTATTGATCCTGCGTCTTCCCGCCAACCATGCGTGATCGCGACCCCCGCTGGCTCGTCTTATTTTGTTCGGACACTAAGATTGACAGCTCAGCTACTCAGGTTGTCCGCGATCGGAACGACGGATCGACGTTCACGCGCTTCGTGAATGCGTAGGTTTCCCGTTTTACTCTGGAGTTTCTTCCTGGGTGCTGTCGAATTCGCGAATCAATGCGAGTTCAATTTCAGGCGAACGTCTTTCGCCTTTGGCAACTTTGCTGACGTATGTTCGGTCAACCCCGAGACGGCGGGCGATGCGAGTGTAAATCCCACAAAGCGAGTCGATGTAGTGTCTCATTTTCTGTAGCTTGGCATTGCGTTCTTGGTCTGGCATTGCGTGCTCTCGTTGATCCCTTGCTCTGGACAACTTTGACGTCTC
>JAFAGX010000084.1 GCA_019237515.1 Acidobacteriaceae bacterium | reverse complement strand
TTACCGCGCTGAGACAGTTATGCCGTCGGGGCCGCAATTGAGCTGCGGGCCTTAGCGTCTGAGCTTACTCCGGTAAATCCACTCCGCAAAATTTCTTGCACGCTTCGAATAACTTCTCCTGCAGTTCAGGATCTCGCGTTGCCGGATGCGGTTTCCGGCGTTTCATGTGAAAAAAATATTCCCCCGTCACTATGGCCGCAGGATCATTACTGACCGCCAGCCACGCCTGGGTGCGATGACCTTCTTCGAGATCATCCGTGGCTCCCGGGCCGCCCATCTTGGTCGCAACCCAGCCCGGCTCCAGCGCGTTGGACAGGACATTCGTCCAACGGCGCGCGATCCCGAACGCCAACATCACATCGTGCAATTTCGTGTCGGAGTAGGCCTGCTGCGCGCGCCAGGGACGTTGCTGCCAGGCAAGATCGTCCAGGCTCGGATCACCGCTCTGATGAAGACCCGAACTCAGATAGACCAGCCGCTTCGGGCGCGTGATCAGCGCGGTCAGAATATAAGGCGCGAGCGTGTTCACCGCAAAGACATGCGGCAGGCCATCTTCGGTGACGCGCTTCGGCTCGCGATATCCCACACCAGCATTGTGAATGACCGCATCGAAGGTACCGAGTTGGTTCACCTGCTCCGCGACTTTGCGAGTTTCGGCAATGCTGGAGAGGTCGCCGATGACGACCGTCTCCGCTCCGGGAACTGCGGCCATCGCCTGATTCGCTCTCTCTTGACTTCGAGCATGCAGAACGACTGTATGACCCTGCTCGATCAACAACTGTCCCGCCATGCGGCCGAGCCCATCCGAAGAACCTGTGACGAATACGCGTGCCATGGATTCCTTTCATTCTCGCGCGGCGCAGGCGAATACTGATTCATTTGCGACGTTCTTTAGATGCTGTCGGGGGCATTTCGATCTGCTTCGAGCTGGGCGACGTTCAGATTTGTTTTTTTAAGTCACATTATGCGGCCTCGAAAAAATCCAAACCGAAAACCACAAAGGACGCGAAGGGGCACAAAGGAAATCCCTGGGGCTTTGACTTCCTTCGTGGTACTTCGTGTCCTTTGTGGTTGACGACTCGAGTCCTGCCCGGCCGGTCGCTACACGCCCATGCTCTTATTCCACGTTCCAGCCGCTGACTTCGACGGTCGGCTTCGCTGTTCCCAGTTCCGCGGCGCGATAGGTCGCGGTGACTTCGCGTTTTTCTCCAGGCACCAGCGAAATGTAATTGTCTTCCCACACGACCGGAAGAATCTCTTCGCCCTTTGGTCCTTTGTCGACCTTCAGGCGCACGAAGAATGCCAAATTCTTACTCGAGTTCACCAGCGTGACGTGTGTAATGGCGTCTTCGCCTTTGCGTTCGGTGTTGTTACTGACGGCGAGTTTCACCTTCGGAAGTTGTGAAATAGCGGTGTAGTCGGCAAACGATTCGGTGGGCGTCATCCACCAATTTGTCTTCGCCCAATCGAGCGTCTCGGGTTTGGTGGAGAGCCAGTACAAGTTCGATCCCACCAGCTTGCCTGCGGAATCCTGCAGCTTGAGAACGAGAAAGTACGTGGCGCTCAGTCCTTGCACGTCGGGAAGGGTAAAGATCTTGGCCGTGCTGTCGGCCGCGGCATCGACCGGATTCTCCTGCGAGAACTTCTCGGTCATGTCCAGGTTGTAAATTTTCGTTGTGAGCTTCAGCCCTTTGGCGTCCTCATACTGGCTGCTCACCACCCAGATCGAATGATCGTCGTATCCATAGATGGGATGAAGCGCTTCCATGGCACGCTTGGCCCCGAAGTATCCGCCTCCGGGACGCAGGTAGTAGTCATACAAATGCCAGATCATCGAAGGCCAGGCGTTGTTGAGCATCCACTGAATCACGCCCGTCGCCTGATACTTATTGCGGCTGTAGGCCTCGTACATCGCGCGAACGCCTTCGTAAGTCTGCATTTGCGACTTGATGGCAAAATCCTCCACGTTGTCAGACTTGCCATATCGATTCGCCAGCGCGTCGCTGAACACGCCAATCGTTTTAAATTCTCCACCACCGGCGTGGTAGTTCCACACATCGTCGATCGGCCACATGTGGTCTTTGCCAACCATGGCGCGGATGCTTTCGACCGG
>JAFAGX010000044.1 GCA_019237515.1 Acidobacteriaceae bacterium | reverse complement strand
TTCGTCTGGATGGAGCCACGGAACGCATCGCGCTTTGGAAAATTGAAACGGCAATCGCCGCAAAATTGCCGCGCATTCCATTCCCACGCGTCTAGCCGATCAGATGCAGGAACAAGATTGGTTGAAAACATCACCGACATCGGTTTTTGCAACCTGGGCTCGACTGGATTGAACACCTAGATACTTCGCATACCGCAAATTTCGTGCTGATCAGCGAAGAATTAGTGTCCCAACAACGCGCACGCCAATGACTGGAGCGCAACGCTAGCACACTGTAAACCCCTACTTCAAGAAAAATTGAGCTGTCGCACTCCGACGCCCCCAATCACTGCACAGCTCCGCACGTATCTGCGCTTCTCGGGATAGTTCCCCCGAACTTGTAACTGGGCTCAGCTATTAAGCTTTCAATGGTGGCGTGGAGACAAGGAGCAGTTCGGTCTGCGAAACAAGCACGGAACGGTGTTGCTCAGCCACCACCAGAGAGATAGCCCTGTGTTGGCTGGCGGCGCCGTTCCGCACCGTTGTGTCAGGTTCGGATTAAGCGGCCCGGCTGAGGCCGTCTGATCCGTGTTGTTTCACCATCTTGTTGTAGTTCCCTATAATCAGGAATGGTGCGGCCCACTGGCCCACGAACAGTGCCCAACTGTTCTTGCCCGCGATTTTCAGGATTGCCGCCCCAATCATCGAACCAACGGCTAAGCCGAGGTACACGCTCGATGGTGCTGCCGACGTATATCGCTCAATTGCGCCTGTGAATTGATCTTCCGATTGCCCTACTTCTACCTTGCTCTGCATCATGAGTGCTCCTCAAAATTTGATTTCTCTTTCGATGCAGAAAGGTGATCGCCCGAGCGAGCGACCCCATATAAATCGTATGTACCTGATCTTTGCAGATGGCGTTCAGCAACTCCCGATCGCTGACTTCACCATCGCACGGCAGAATGGACCAACTCAGACGACATTGAGCGCGAACTTGGCTTTTCAACGCTTCACGACTCAGTTTGCAATCGTGCTGGCCACGCCTGAGAAAGCATTGTTGGCATTAGCCGCAATGAGCTGAATCGTTCCAAGCACAATCACAAGAACGACACCAAGCATCACCGCGTACTCTGCCACATCTTGACCATCTTCCGCGAACCAAAGCTGACGAAGGAACTGCACCTGGATCTCCGCTGGCGCATCGCATGCGCCGACGGCAAGTATCCTAAATGGCCCGCCCTCTAAGAAATGGCACCATCGTGCCGGAGACTTCAGTTAAGAGTCGCTTCGCTTTCAAGCCACCCGCTGCCTTCAAGAAAGGCCGACTCCTTCGTGCCTCGCGAGGGTTCCGCAGTTGACCGAGCCAAGGACATCATTTCTCGTTCCACCACCAGAGTGGGCCTAGCGGTTTCTGCTGCGGATAAACTTCGTCGAGCGTATTCCCTTCGAACAACTCTCCATTTTTCATGACGTAGTGAATCGTGTTCGTATTATGGATGTCGTCCAGCGGATTCTTATCCAGCACGACGAGGTCGGCGAGTTTGCCTTGTTCAATCGATCCCAGGTCCTGAGACAGCCCTATGGCCTCGGCTCCGTGAATCGTCGCGGATTTGAGTACCTCCATGTTCGAAACACCGCCGGCGGCCAGTGACCACATCTCCCAGTGATATCCCAGCCCCTGAAACTGTCCGTGGCTCCCAATCAGCACTCTGCCGCCGGCTTTGATCAGCTTGTTATCCTGCGCTGCCAGGCGGGGAAATACCAATTCGTCATTGCGTGTCCAGATCGTGCGCCGGCGAGTTCTGTCATCCACAATGTTGTGGGGCAAAAAATGGCGCACCTTCGGGTTGTCGTGAACTTCGGTGGTTTCGTAATAATAGTTCTCTGCCCATGGGCCGCCATACGCCACGATAAACGTCGGCGTGTAGAAAATTCCCGACCGCGTCCAGAACTGCACCACGTCATCGAACAGCGGTGTGATCGGCATGCTGTGTTCGTTTCCGCTGAAACCGTCGATCGCGTGCGTCAGGTTCAACTTCATGTCTAGCCCACCCTCGGTGGTCGGCATGACGCCAAGTTCTTTGCAGGCCATAACCATCCACTGCCGCTGCTTGCGATTACCAACCAGATACGATTTCAGATACGGCGTTCGGTAAAACTTGATGTATCGCGATACCACCGCTTTCGCATCATCCAGCGATTCGAAGTTCGTGTCGGGAAATACTCCCGGACCAGTGGAGTACGCGCGCAGTCCAAGAATCTCGCCCGTGTCGACCAGGTCCTGATACGCAAACATGTCATTGGTTGCGGTCTGCGGGTCGCGGCCCGCCGTCACACCGTACGCCAGGTTAGCCAGAAAACTCCAGTTTTGCGTGTCGAGAACAACGCGCCGGATCTCATTCCAATGGGGATGAAGATCGATGAAGCCGGGAACAATTGTTTTGCCCGAGACGTCGATCACCTTCGCGTCAGCAGGCGCATTCGCCGAGCTGCTCTTTCCAACCGACACAATCCGGTTGTCGTGAATGACGATGTCGGCATTCTCTAACACTTCGTCGCCGTGCATTGTGATGACGCGTGCTCCTCGCAGAACCGCAGTTCCCGAGGGGGTATGCCGGGGAAATTCAAGATTGACGGCGATTTCTTCCGGATGCAATCTCGGCGGCTTCTTCTTTTCGTCTTTCTTCGCATCTGCATCTTTGTCGTCAGCGGTGTCCGCCGCGGAGACAGTTCTGCTCGCAGATTTTTTCGGGGAGTCAGGACTCGATGTTTTCGTCTCCTCCTCTGGCTTCTTCGGAGGTTCGAACTCGACCTGCTCCAGCGGAAGCCGGAAGAAGGTCGAGCCTTCCGCCCACACGATCGTCTTTCCGTTATCAGCCCATCCCATGTAGTCCCCGCCTACTTCAGTGATCCTGCGGATAGGAACTGGAGATTTGCTGACATCCACCGAAGGTGCCTCACCGCCAATGCGCGGTGCGGCCAGCAGATACACTTGATTGCTGACCTGCGCCAAGGCCCAATGTCCATCCGGACTAACGCGAACATCATCCGCCGGATTGCCGTCTGGCTGATCTGGGTCGGGGAACCACGCTTTGCCAAATACCTTGAGAAGCGTGCGCCGGTCCGTCCCGTCATAGCGCAGCGAGACCAGCCCGGCATCGGAATAAAGATAAATGCGATCCGGTTCGGGTCCGAAGTGCGGCCTTCCTGCACCGCGAGCGGGAAGAATCAGATGGATGTCGCCACCGTCGGAAGGGAGCCAGACCAAATCCAGGTTCGCCGTAGTGTGTTCCCATTCATCGAATTGCTCAATTCGCGCCTGTCGCGGTGCGCGTAGCGCTACCAGTCGTCCCCCATCCGGCGACCACGCGACGTCGCGGTAATATGCCGCTGTGCTCGTCATTTGCTTGGGCGTCCCTTTCCCATCCGACTGCGCTCTCCAGATCTGCCCTCCAGTGTCGTCCCAACTCACATATGCAATCGCCAATCCATCAGGCGACCAGGCGGGCTGAAACTCGCGAGCATTACCCGTAGTCAGGCGATGCGGAGTTCCATTCGGCAGATCCATGACGTAGATGTGAGTCAGCGCCGAAAATGCAAGGCGCTTGCCATCGGGAGATTGGGCCGGTTGCTGGATCAGTCGGAGTTTGACAGGGCCTTCCTCTACCCGCATGGCGTGATTCAAATCGGGGCCGAGATCTCGTGACACTTTCGCCGTGAAGGGAATGACCTGATCTTCACTCGTGCTCACCGAAATGCGGTGGATCTTGCCTCCCCACGCCGCGACTACATTTTTTCCATCGGGTGTAAAGGCATAATTCGGCATGAAATCGCGTGTGAACAGCGATTCCTGGTCGTCCCGCTGCACCGGATACTTCAACCAATGCTCCTCACCCTTTTTTAGATCGCGAATGCGGAACCCGGTTTCCGTTTCATATCGTGTCGCATAGACCAGCAGATTCCCGTCACGCGAGATGACCGGACTCATCGCACTTCCGGGCGCATCCGTAACCGGATCTTCATCGCCGGTGATCAGGTCGCGCCGTGTGATTTGCGAGAGTGGTAACTTGACGTTGTAAAAGCCGTCCAACCCTTCCGGGTTCTTCCTCGTCGCGTAATACAGATAATGTCCGTCGCTGGAAGGTGAAGCCCCAAGAGTATTAGTCCATTTTCGCGTGCTTTCGTCAGGCTTCTTGTGAGACTTGGTGATCTGCACTCCACCACCACCCCGAATGTGATACATCCATAGCTCAGAAGCCCCGATCGGAAACTGTGTAGTGCGGCCGGCAATGACG
>JAFAGX010000645.1 GCA_019237515.1 Acidobacteriaceae bacterium | reverse complement strand
GAGGAGATCTCGTCACTGCCCACTGCTGGCCGAAAACGTCGCTAATGAGTACGCTTGGCTTTCGCAATCCGCTCATCAATCGGTTTCCGCCCGGCAAAGCCCTCGGTGACACCGTGCCAGTGGGTAATCTTCTTTTCTCCTAATTTCCAGCAAAGGAGAACCGTGCGGCCCTCGACCTCGCAGGGAAAATCAAGCAAGCCGATATCGAGGTCTTTTACCTGGACGCCGGTGGCATCGATTTCTGCCAAAGCATCCTTGACGCGCTGGATGGCTTTCTCGCGCTCCGCCTTGCGGCGTGCCATTTGCACGATGTTGACCAGAATGCCGCCGCGAAGGAAAACCCGGTGCGCCAACTCCTGCAATTCAGAATCTACTGATTCGATCAGCTTTTTGCCATCGATAGCAGTGCGAAGCAGGGACTCGAGAACCGGCAGCAGAGATTGCGCTTCTTCCAATGTAAAGCTACGTTCCGCCATAGGTATGTAGTCATTGTAATTCATCGCGAAAACGGTCGTTGGACGTTTGCAGTCGGCCAGCAGCATGAGGGGCCTCGCAGAACGTTCGTTGCAGCCATCACTCTACGGAGCGGATCATTGACCTCTGCCGTGGGACGGATCAGGAGAGTTGGCGGTCTCGAGATCTACGTGAACTTTGGAATTGGGGTCAATACCTGGCGGGTAGCAGTTCCCGTCGGGGTTGTAGTTCTGACAGGCAGCGGCGAATTCCCGGCGCTTAGGTGATTGCGCGAATTGCCACACATCCGCGAACAAGATGCCGCTCTGAGCCGGCTTTGGCAGATTGTTAGAGAAAGCGCAGCCCGCGGAAGGTGGGCAGGAATCGTTTGTTACGAAGAATACGATTTTCCTGGCTCCCGCATTTTCGCGGATGTCGTTAGCCGTAACAATGCTTACGTGCCGTGACTCCTTAGCCGCGATTCCCGAGCAGTAGATGCCCGCTCGGTATCCGGAACCATTGATGCTGTCTACCCAAGTGTAAATATAGGCTTTTTGCTCGGGAAGCATTCGTCCGCCCTGCTCCTGGTCAAGAAAAATTACAGTTTCCAGGGGAAAGCCTTCTCGTTTGGCCGCTAAAATCGCCGCATCCGCGTCGGATTTACCGAGTTCGGCTGCGCGGAGAGCATTCTTTAGATCATTATCAAGCCGCCCATTGAACAGCACCAGGAATCCAAATCCGGCCGATTCAACTTCCTTACGTTTGCCAGCCCAGCTGTTGTTGGTCTCCCCCGGGGGGTTATTGAGCCAGTAACCAGCAAACGAGAAAGTCTGATGGAGCACTTTGAGGTTTTCATCGCCGGGATATTGATTACGGTCAAAGCCGAGGTAGATGCCAACCCCGGCAGTTTGCGCTTCAACAGAAGCCGGCAGGGGCGCTAATGAGGTAATGACCGCAAGCAGCAGGATTCGCAATACGGGTGCATCTGGAATGCCCGTGAAGGGTGTACTTCGAATGGAGATTTGGAAACTAGCCCCCAATGTGCACCATGGTGCGCGAGGCAGGCACGAAGTCGGGCTCGCCGATGTGGTGCCGTTCTTCTTTCCTTTGGACCACGCTGCGAATGAATTCGGATAAGTCTGAGTCCGATGCGCCACGCTGCATCAGTTCGTGCAGATCATGGTCCCACACAGAAAAAAGGCAGGTACGAATCTTGCCATCGGAAGTGACGCGAATGCGGCTGCAATGCCCGCAGAATGGATGCGAAACCGGCGCGATGATTCCAATCTCGCCGATGCCGTCGTCGAAGCGATAGCGACGTGCGGTTTCGCTGCGGGCACGCGAAATCTCGACCAGGGGACGATATTCAGCCATGCGTCTTACGATCTCGTCCAACGTAACCACGGTCCTGGGAGACCAGACGCGATCTTCCTCCAATGGCATGAATTCAATGAACCGCACCACCACGCCCTCTTCACGCGCGAACATTCCAAAAGGAATGATTTGATCTTCATTGAAGCCACGCATGAGGACGCAATTGACCTTTACGGGCCATAGCCTGGCGCGCCGAGCCGCGCGGATGCCTGCGAGCACGTTGTCATAACCATTAGGGACTCGGGTGATACGCGCGAAGCGGTCGGGGTCGACCGCATCCATGCTGACTGTGACCCGATGCAGGCCCGCATTTTTCAGCGGCTGGGCTAATTCCGCCAGCAGATGGCCGTTCGTCGTCAATGCCAGTTCCAGAGCATCGCCGTCCAAATCCTTCAGTTCTGCCAAGTCGCGAACGAAATCGACCAATCCATTGCGCAACAGCGGCTCGCCACCGGTGAGCCGAATTTTTTTGATGCCCAGTCTGGCGAAAACGCGAGCCATTCGCAAATAGTCCGAAAACGGCAGGTCGCCGTAGAGCGCGCCCTCATTGCCGGTCCGGCAATAAACACACTTGTAGTTACAACGATCGGTGACAGAGATCCGCAGATCGGTGATCGCGCGGCCGAATTTGTCGATAAGGACG
>JAFAGX010000396.1 GCA_019237515.1 Acidobacteriaceae bacterium | reverse complement strand
ATTGAAAGAAGGCTGCGCGTGCTCGTGGTTGTCGCGGGCTGCTTGGTGTCGGATTGCGCTACTGTCGCCATTGTTAGGTAGCGCCGCCGTCAGGTCCGCTCTTTATAACGGACTCTGCTCTGCTATTGCGCTGCTTTGACCTCGTTCCAGATCTCGTTGTATTTCGCACGGCGCGGAACGTTCTGCCAGAAGTATATGTGCTTTTGGTAGTTCTCCACATCGTCCAGATGAAGACCCTTCACCTGGTCTGGCGTCATAAAATTGGCCGCCCCGGGGTTGCTGGGCGTGTAGCCGGTAACATCGGTGACCTTCTTCTGGGTGTCCGGTCCAATCATGTACTCGACGAACCTTAAGGCCAGATCTTTGTTTTCGCTTCCAGCCGTGATCATCAGGTGATCAATCCACCCGGTGGTGTTTTCTTTAGGAATCGTTTCGCCGACAGGGAAATTGATTTTCCGCAACTGATTGGTCATGAGCGGCCAGCCCATGGCGGCGACGACTTCATGGTTCTGAAAAAGATTCGTCAATTCTCCACCGGTTGACCACATCTTTCTTATATTGGGCTTCAGCTCCAAAAGCTTTTTTTTAACTGCTTCCAGCTGTTCATCGGTGAGGTTGTAAAGCTGGCTTGGATCCGGCTTATCGAAACCCAACACCTGGGCTGCCATGTAAACCGTCGATAAATCATCCCAAACGGAGATTTTTTCCCTATATTTTGGATCCCAGAAGATTATCCAGCTGTCTGGAGCCTGCTTGAGCACAGTTGTGTCATAAATCATCGGATCTGGGCCCCACATGAACGGCGCACCGTAGACTTGGCCCTTCATCCGCACAAGCGGCAGCGAAGTGAGTTGCGGTGATAGCTGGCTATAGCTGGGGAGTTTTGAAAGGTCCAAGGGGGCGGCGAGACCGCTGGATGCAATGGAGGTCGCAACATCGCTCGATGGCGAGATCACATCGTAGTTTCCTGCGCTCCCACCCCGCAGCTTCGCTACCAACTCGTCACTCGACCCCATGTACGACGCAGAAACTCGGCAGTGATTCTGTTCTTCAAACGTATGCACGAACGAAGGGTCGGCGTAACCCTCCCACACTAAGAGATTCAGAGTAGGAGTTTTCTTGCTGCAAGCCGACACAACGAGTAGCAGGAGCGTTATCAGGCCCAGCCATGCAGTTCTTCTTTTTTGATTTAGGTCATGCAACATAGCGCACTCTGAACATTAGTTCGTCGTTAAAACGTGGGTGGTGTATTGACCCAAAGAATGACAGCTTCGCTATTCCCCGGATTTGACCAATGATGAGGTGAAGAACTTTCAAAGTAGAAGCTGTCCCCGGCTCGTAACTGGTGAAGTTTCCCCTCTACCGAGATTTGCAATTTACCGCGCAAAACGTGCAGAAACTCCTCTCCCTCGTGGCTGTAGGATTCACCGCTGCCGGAACGAGGCGCAACCCGAAACAAATGCGGTTCCATAGCCGTGTTTCCCCACGCCAGCAATTCCATTCGGACGCCCGGCCCGGCATTCAGGATCTTTCTTCTCGCCGGCGTTATAACACTAGTGCTTGCCTCGTCTGGCCCGAAAAATTCCAGGATATTGGTGTCATAGAAGCGAGCCAGTTTGCGAAGCGTGCCGACCGAAGCGCTCATCTGCGAGCGTTCCAGAGCGCTCAAAAACCCCACTGAGATTTCGACAGACTCTGCAACCTGAGCCAGGGAAAGTCCGCGTTGGGCACGCAACCGTCGCAACTTCTTCCCTAAGCCAGGGCTCACATTGCTCCCATTTGATTTTGTTGTAGGGACGCTGCCTTCGCGCTTGAGCAGCTGAACGATGGCCGGAGCGTTCAATCCCCGCACTCGGCGCAAGAACCGCGCACGTTTCAGCAGTTTTACATCCTCTGGCGTATATAAGCGGTACTTGCTGCGAGTGCGCTGAGGACGAGTCAAGCCCAAATTTTCCCATGACCGGATAACCGAAGGAGAGATGCCAGCCATACGGGCGACATCACCGATCTTTAGGTATGCATTAAAGCCCTGCTTTTGCATGGGAGGCCTGAGCTGAGCGCAAGATGTAAGCCGTTTTTTCTTGACAGTTTATCCTGGCCTTCACTAACCTTGCGGGATTATAGCAAGCTTTGCTGTTCGCGCAAGAGCCTGTTTTTCCGATCAGTTGTCCGTCCCGGAGGAGCCGTGAAGAAATGCCCGTCTGGCAGTTACACGCTGGTCTTGTTGAGCGCCGTACTCGGAATCCTTGTTTGTCCCGCGCTGAGTCAAAGCACCAGTGGCCGAGTCCTCGGCCGTGTGGCCGATCCCACCGGAGCTGTCCTGGCCGGGGTCAAGGTTACCCTGACAAATCAGGCCACGGGGGTCAGCCGAAGTGGCGACACGAGTAGCAGTGGAGACTACAACTTTGTCGAGGTACAGCCGGGAACTTATTCGGTGAGCTTTGAAATGTCAGGTTTCAAAAGAAACATTCAAAAAGATGTGATCGTTGACGTAAACCAGGTAGTCACCCTGAATTCCACGTTGCAAATCGGCCAGACGCAGGAGACGGTCGAAGTGACATCGGCAGCTCCTCAGGTAGATACCACAAGTACGCAACTGGGCGCTGTCATCAACGATCGGTCGGTCAATGAGTTGCCGTTAAACCAACGCGATACATATCAATTTTTGCAGCTTCAACCGGGAGTCCAGTCGCAGTTGGGAGGCAGCGGCAGCTTATTCTACGGCTCGGACTCGGCAGGTTCGGTATCTGTAAATGGCGGAAGGGGCCGGTCTAACAACTTCAGCGTAAACGGTGGAGATGCGAATGACCAGTTTGTGAATCTGCCGACCGTACAGCCCACGCCAGATAGCATTGAGGAGTTCCGGGTCATCACGAATACTTTTGATGCGGAGTACGGTCGTAATTCAGGCGCAGTAGTCAACGTAATTACGAAATCGGGGACCAACCAATTCCACGGAGACATCTACGAATACTTTCGCAATAAGGTTCTGAATGCCCAAGGCTACTTCAACACGATCAAACCGCAATTTAACCAGAACCAGTTCGGAGGAACATTTGGCGGGCCAATTAAGAAGGATCAGACCTTCTTTTTCGTCTCTTATGAAGGGAGGCGCATTCGGCAGGGAGCGTCCGGGGCGCAGGTGATCGTACCAACCGCGGCAGAAAGAACAGGAGACTTTTCAGGGACTGGCGGGGCGCTCGCGGGCGGTATCAGCGATCCGTTCGTGGCCAGCGTTTTGAATGGCAGACCGGGTTGCAGCAGCGCGATCACTGCGGCGGGTGGCGCGGCAGCAGCGGCAGGCGTGGGTTGGAACCAGATTTTCCCAACTGGGATCATCCCGGCCGCCTGTCAGGACCCCGTAGCTGTAAACCTAATGCAACGCTTCATTCCGACTGCGAACGTTGGGAGCAACATCTTTCAAGCAGTGCCCGTAGGCAGCGACTTCCAAGACCAATTCACCATTCGGTTTGATCACAAAATCACTACCAAACAGAGTTTTACGGCCTACTACTACTACACAGACGACGCCAATTTTCAGCCTTTTTCATTCTTTCAGGCTGCCGGCGCAAATATTCCCGGCTTTGGCAGCAACAACAATTCTCGGTATCAGCAGGTAAATCTAAGTCACACGTGGACAATCGGAAATGCTCTGGTGAACGAAGCTCGTTTCACCTACATGCGAGAGGGACAACGCGGGTTCCAATCGCCGCAAACGACGAACTCGCTGGCGGCATCATGTACCGGCGCCGCTCAAAAGTTTTGTTTCACCGGGCTTTCTGATTCCTCTGCAATCAATGCTTTGGCTGGCAGTCCCTCCGGCAATCCTAAATTCGGCATTACCCCCAATTTGGGTTCTTCCCATGAGGGAGTTCCCTTCACCACGATCTCGGGTGGCGCGGTCATTGGAAATAACTTCGAGGGACAGCTCCCGCAAGTAGGCAATACCTTTCAATGGTCGGACAATCTGACTTGGGTCAAGGGTAATCACACCATGAAGTTCGGCGCGGATGTGCGCCGCTCGCGGTTTGATCAGACACTCTACTTCAACATTAATGGGGCACCAGTTGTAAATAGCTCAGGCACGAATGCTGTGATCACCTCCGACGGCGACAACTATGCTGGCTATCTTCTGGGCTTAATGGATAGCTATACGCAGGGTGCAGCCCAAAGCGAGGCGATTCGCAGCACCAACATTTATCCTTTTGCCGAGGATAGTTGGAAGATTAAACCCAATCTAACACTCAACTATGGACTTCGCTGGGAGTTCGATCCTCCTCTTACCGACGTAAGCCATCACGTGCAAACCTTTCGCCCCGGACAAAATTCCGCGGTGTACCCTTGCATGCTCACCGCCGCGGAGCAAACCTCATTCGGTGTATCCAATTGTCTTGCGGCAGGCGTGCAGCCCACCGGGCTGGTTTTCCCCGGCGATAAGGGTGTGCCGGCAGGTTTAACCCAAACGTACTACAAGGCGTTCGCTCCGCGCGTAGGCTTGGCCTACAGCCCAAACTTCGACAGCGGAGTGATGGGTAAGCTTTTCGGCAGCAATGGCAAAACCAGCATCCGCACCGGATGGGGAATGTTTTACAACCCAATGGAACAGTTAGTCATGGAGCAATTCGGAGCCGAGCCGCCATTCGGAGGCAGCACATTTCTGTCGGACACTTTCTTCAACACCCCATTTGTAGCCCAGAACGGCACGATTAATCCGAATCCCTACAATGGCATTCTTCACCCGACCCCGGGCCACGCGCAGGATTGGTCCAGTTTCCGCCCCATTGAACTCTTTGGCGAGTTTCAACCGCATATGCGGACGCAGTACACGACGCAATACAACCTTAATATCGAGCGTCAGTTGGCAACTGATTTAATGCTGCAGCTCGGCTACGTTGGTTCTCAGGGCCATCGACTGCTTGCTTCGCACGACATCAATCCATCGAATCCGCAAACCTGTCTGGATATGTCCAACATTTCGCAGTTCTATGCGGCCAGTAATCCAACCTTGAGTGCAGACTATGCCTGCGGTCCGACTCTCGAGGATACAATCTGGACTCTCCCCGCCAACAGTATCCCCGCTGGTTTTTCTCTTCACATGCCTTATGGTCCGACGCCTGTCGTGGCCGGCCCCAATAATCCTGCGATCAACCTCGTTGGCCTGCGTCCGTACTCCTCGCCAAACTGCAACCCGTTTAGTGGGGCAGGCTGCCCCTTGGATGGGATTCCGGTTTTCACGGATATCTTCGCCGAGGACACCATCGCGAATTCAGCCTACAACGCTTTCGAAGCGATGCTGGAAAAGCGTTTCTCTCACGGCTTGCAGTTCCAGGCGGCTTATACGTTCAGCCGATCCATCGACCAGGCATCGAGCTTCGAGGAAACCTTGAACCCGTTTGATCCCCGAGCGAGCCGTGCATTATCGGTGTTCAATTCGGCGCAGCGCTTCGTAGTCAGTTATTTCTGGAATCTGCCGATTCCGAAACATGCGGGTTGGCTAGGAAAAATCGCCAATGATTGGGCAATATCCGGGATCACAGAGTTTCAGAGTGGATTTCCGATTCGCCTCACCAACGACTCCATCAACGCCGCAAGCGACACTGAGCTGATCAACAGTTTCTTCTTTACAGGGACGGAAGCACCGCAACGCGTCGCACCTTTCAACACCCTCAATCCCAAGGCGAACGGAGGCTACTGGTTCAGTTCCTCGGACTTTGCGTCTCCGCCATTGGGTCATTTCAATACCGGCACGCAGCGCACGATCTGCTGTGGCCCGGGACTCAACAACACGGACTTTTCCGTGCACAAGCAGTTTGCTTTCACCGAGAGCAAATATATGCAGTTCCGTGCCGAAATCTTCAATATTGCCAACCACACCCAGTTTGTGAATCCTGACGGCAATTTCGGAGATGGTGCGTTATTTGGCAAGATCACCCAGGCCCGGGATCCACGCCTGGTGCAATTTGCATTAAAATTGTTTTTCTAGCCTCATGCTGGACGGCGTCACGCCGTCCAGCGCACATTCTAATGGCCGCTCCGCGGCTTGAGATTCCTGGAGAACTCGATGTACCCCGAATTAGAGAAAGAGTTGGCGACGTTCGAGCGTCGCACGCCGAAGTCTGCCGAATCGCATAAACGGAACTTAAAACGCATCCCGTTGGGTGTAGCCAGCAATTACCGTGCTTACGATCCTTATCCGATTTTCGTCAAGGAAGGCAGCGGTTCGCATTTCCGCGATCTCGATGGCAATGACTACATCGATCACAACCTTTGTTTCGGCGCATTGATGGCAGGACATTGCCACCCAGCGGTCATGAAAGCGGTTGAACCACGTCTCAGCGCCGGAACGATGTTCGGCATGCCGCACGATATGGAATGGCAACTGGCGGAAGAGATTGCCCAGCGTTTCCCGGTCGAGATGGTGCGCTTCGGATCCAGCGGTACCGAAGCGACGATGCATGCTTGCCGCCTCGCTCGCGCCGCAACCGGACGCGACAAAATCCTCAAGTTTGAAGGTGGCTACCACGGGTTACACGATACCGCCCTCGTCAGCGTCAAGCCGCACGCGCCGGAGTTCGGCGGCGCAAACGATCCAGTTTCGGTACCTGGCGGTCTTGGAGTTCCCAACGCGGCGATCGCCAATGTTCCAGTCGCTACTTTCAACGATCTCGACACTGTGGAGCGCCGCTTCAAGGAAAATCCCGGCCAGATCGCTGCAATCATTCTCGAGCCGATCATGATGAATGTCGGCGTATGCATGCCGCAGCCAGGATTTCTGAAAGGACTGCGGGAAATCTGCGATAAGAACGGCTCGTTGCTGATCTTTGACGAAGTGAAAACCGGGGCAAAGCTGGGCTGGGGTGGCGCTTCGGAATATTTCAGTGTCCGTCCAGATATGATCTGCCTGGCAAAATCGATCGGAGGCGGGTTCCCATTGGCGGCATTTGGAACGCACAAATCCGTGATGGACCTTATTTCGCAGCACAAGGTTTTTCATGGTGGCACTTACAACACGAATCCCGTATCGATGGCTGCTGGCTTGGCAACTTTCCGCGAAGTTCTCACTCGTGACAACTACAGCCATGTCGACAAGCTCAGCAAGAAACTTGTGGACGGATATCGCAAGGTCATTGGGAAGACTGGGCTGCAAGGATACGTAGCCAGCGCCGGCGCGAATGGCGCACTGATGCTCTATCCCAATGAGATTCGCAATTATCGCGACTGGCTCACGGTCGATACCGATTTGTGGCGGCACTACTGGTTCGGGATGGTGAACCGCGGCGTCATGCCACAGCCGTACTGGTGGGACGAGCAGTGGACAATTTCGGTACAGCATACCGAAGCTGACATCGACAAGCACCTTGGCGCTTTTGAAGACGTGGCTCCGGCGCTGGCCAAGGCTCAGCAGGAACGCACGGCGGAGATGGCGATCGGCTAGAGATTGTGTGCGGCGGACATTCTTGTCCGCCAAGCGGAGCACAGCTCCGCTCACAAGGAGAATACTTGGCGGCGGAAATAGCTGGGGCCAACCAGCCTCACCTCAAACGTGTTCTCGGTCGCTGGGACCTAGTCCTGCTATTTGTCGTCGCCGTTTTCAACTTGAACGTTGTGCCCTCGATCGCAGCCAACGGCGGTGTGACCGTCTGGCTGTGGATCATCTCTCTGCTGCTGTTTTTCTGGCCGCAGGGGATTGCGGTGATCGAACTCGCGCATCGCTATCCGGGAGAAGGCGGTGTGTATTTGTGGGCGAAAGAGGTGTTCGGCGACTGGCACGGATTTCTCTCCGGCTGGTGCTACTGGACCAACAATATGCTCTATGTGCCCACCGTCATGCTCTATTTCGTAGGCGTATCGGTTTTCGTTCTCGGCACCGGCCACGAAGCTCTGGCTGACAGCAAAACATTCGCGCTGATCACTTCTCTATTGCTGCTTGCCTTCCTGACAATCTTGAACATCGTCGGACTCGGCGTCGGCAAGTGGCTGAACAATCTCGGCGCGATTGGAACAGCAATTGCCGCCGCCACCCTCATTATTTTGGGCATCGTGATCTTTGCTCATTACGGAACAACAGTAAACGCATCGGAGTTCCGCATTCCGGCTAATCCTCGGTTCGTGCTGAATTCGTTCGGAGTGATTTGTTTCGGCTTGGTCGGCCTGGAGTTGGCTTCCGTGATGGGCGATGAAATCCGCGACCCAGAGCGCACATTGCCCGGCGCGGTCGCATGGGGTGGCGTGATCTCCGGCGCATTGTACATTGCCGTCACGTTAACTCTGCTGATCGCGATCGGCAAAAATCAGATCAGTGTCCTGCAAGGAATCGTGCAGGCTGTGAGCCACATGGCATCGAAGGTCGGCGTCGGCTGGATCGTGGCGCCGTTCGCGCTCATGCTTAGTTTGTCCATTGCAGGAATCGGTTCTGCTTGGATGGGAGGTTCAGCGCGAATCCCCTTTGTCGCGGGACTTGATTCCTACATGCCCGCATGGCTCGGCAAGGTGCACCCACGTTATGCCACGCCCCACGCGGCTCTGATTGTCCAGTTCGTGGTCTCGCTGGGGTTGTGCATCGTCAATTTCGCAGCTTCTGGCGGCGTGCAAGAAGCTTTCCAAACCATGCTGTCTCTGGCCGTCGTGCTCCAGTTGGTGCCATTTCTATATGTCTTTGCCGCGCTTTTGAAATTCGCGCTGCGTGAGCCGGAGCCTGTCGGTCGGTACAGCAAGAATGTCTTGTTGTTTTCCGGCAGCAGTGGATTGCTAACAACCATCCTCGGTATTGCGCTCGCATTCTCGCCTGCGAAGCAAATCACTTCGCTATGGCGTTATGAAGCGACCATGTTCGGGTTCACAGCATTTTTTGTGGCGCTTGCCGCATTTTTCTTTTTCGTTTACGGCCGTCGTAAAGTATTGAACAACAGTATTGTCATTCCGAGTGGACTTTAGTCCCGAGGAATCTGCTTTTTGGAGGTTTTCATGCCAGCAGGTGTTAAAACGGATGTCCGCACTCATCAGATGTACGTCAATGGCGAATGGGTTGAGAGTCAGTCTGGCAAGACCCTTCCCGTTTACGATCCTGCTTCCGAAGAAGTCATCGCCAAAGTTCCGGATTGCAACGCTGAGGACGTGAACCGTGCGGTGGCGGCGGCGAAAGCTGCATTTGAAGAGGGTCCGTGGGCTTCCACTACCGCCCAGGAGCGCGGCCGTGTGCTGTTCCGTCTGGCCGATAAAATTCGCCAGAATGCGGCGAAGCTTGCTGAGATCGAGGCGCGCAACTGCGGCAAGCCAATCGTTGAAGCCGAATACGACATTGCCGACGTCGCAACCTGCTTTGAATATTACGGTGGACTCGCCACCAAAATTTTAGGGTTCGTAAACCCCGTTCCCGACAATGCCGTCAGCCTCTCGCTCAAAGAGCCCATCGGCGTTGCCGGCCAGATCATCCCCTGGAATTACCCATTGTTGATGGCGGCCTGGAAATTGGCTCCAGCGCTTGCCGCTGGCTGCACCTGTGTTCTGAAACCGGCGGAGCAGACTCCTTTAACCGCTCTGGAAGTGGCCAATTGGCTTGCCGATGTCGGACTTCCAGCGGGGGTCGTAAACATCGTCACCGGATTCGGTGAAAGCTGCGGTGCTCCGCTGGTGCAGCATCCCGACGTGAACAAGATCGCGTTCACTGGCAGTGCTGCTGTCGGAAAGATCATCGTCAAAATGGCTGCCGATACGGTGAAGCGTGTGACTTTGGAGCTTGGCGGCAAATCGCCCAACATTTTCTTCGCCGATGCCGACTTCGAAGCGGCTATTGATGGTGCACTGTTCGGTGTGTTCATCAATCAGGGTGAAGTCTGTTCCGCCGGCAGCCGCATCCTGGTGCAGAAACCGATTTACAAGAAATTTGTCGATGCCATGACCGAGAAAACCAAAAAGATCACGCTCGGCGCCCCGCTCGAACGCGAAACGAAAATGGGACCGCTGGTCAGTAAAGAACAGTACGACCGCGTTCGGTCCTACCAAGATGTCGGAAAGAAAGAAGCCAAGCTGGCAATCGGCGGCGGACGCGCCGAGAAATTCGCCAAAGGCTTCTACGTCGAACCGACCATCTTTTATGACGTGCCTAACTCTGCTCGCATCGCTCGCGAAGAAATCTTCGGACCGGTAGCGGCCGTGATTCCATTCGAAGACGAAAAAGAGGCCGTGAGGATCGCGAACGATTCTCCCTACGGTTTGGCTGCCGCGGTGTGGACGCGAGATATTTTCAAAGCATTTCGAGCAGTGAAATCCCTGCGCGCCGGCGTTGTGTGGGTGAATCACATGCAACCCACCTACGTCGAAGCGCCGTGGGGCGGTTACAAGCAATCAGGATTCGGACGTGAACTTGGCCCATGGGGCATCGAAGAATACCTCGAAACCAAACAAGTTCACATCAATTTGAATGAATCTCCAATCGGCTGGTACTGAGAACTGAGAACAAAGAACTGAGAACTGGTTTTTAAACATATGCCCACGATTCAAATTCGAACCGCGATTCCAGGCACTAAATCGAAAGCGCTCGGTGAAAGACGAGCCAATGCTGTGCCTCGTGCTTTATCACACGCCACACCCATTTACGTTGTAAAGGCTCAGGACGCCTGGCTTGAGGACGTAGATGGCAATCGTTACATCGATTTCGCCGGGGGCATTGGTTGCGCGAACGCGGGACATCGCCGCGAGCCTGTTCTAGCTGCAATACGCGCGCAGTTAGACAAGTTCTTGCACACATGTGTGCAAGTTACTCCTTATGAGGGCTACGTTCAGCTTGCCGAGCGAATGAACCAGGTCACACCCGGCAAATTCCCGAAGAAAACTCTGTTTGTGAACAGTGGCGCTGAAGCCATCGAGAACGCCGTCAAGATTGCTCGCGCGCACACCGGCCGGCCAGGAATCATCGCGTTCGAAGACGCGTTCCACGGTCGCACGATGATGACCTTGGCGCTCACTAGCAAGACACATCCATACAAAGCGGGCTTCGCCCCGTTTCCTAGCGACGTTTACCGGATTCCTTACGCTTATTGTTATCGCTGCTCGTATTCGCTGAAGTACCCGTCCTGCGATCTATATTGCGCGCGCCATCTAGAAGATACTTTCAAACGAGTCGTTGCTTCCGAAGACGTGGCAGCCGTGATTGCTGAACCCGTGTTGGGCGAGGGTGGTTTCGTGGTTCCTCCGCCTGACTATTTCCGCACATTGGTTGATATCTGCCGTAAGCATGACGTGCTATTTATTGCCGACGAAGTCCAGAGCGGCTTCGGACGCACCGGAAAATTATTCGCGAGCGAGCACTACGGGATCGAGCCGGATATTTTGGTTTCGGCAAAGTCGATTGGTGGTGGTTTGCCATTGGCCGCCATAACGGGGCGCGCGGAAATTATGGACGCTCCCGGCCCCGGCGGCTTGGGGGGCACTTTTGCGGGGAATCCCGCCTCCTGTGCCGCTGCCCTCGCCGTGCTTGATTTGTTTGAACATGA
>JAFAGX010000314.1 GCA_019237515.1 Acidobacteriaceae bacterium | reverse complement strand
CAAAACCGTGGCGGGTCGGAGGGGTCGGAGAGAGCGCAAATCATGAACTGCCCTGTTTTGTCTGGCGCCGCATCTGCCGTGCTGAATTCAAGGCCGACGAGAGTCCCGTTACTTTTGGCACCTCGGCCATAACACGAATTCTCGATAAAATTTGGCCAGCCGAATGCAAAAAATCGCAATCCTTTATGACGCCAGCCAGGCGGTCCTCTCCACCTTTGAACTGGATGAAGTGTTGCACCAGATTCTGGTCATCGTACGCGACTATTTCCACCTGCAAAATGTAGCTATCTTGCTGCTGGACAAAGAGAACGACGAGTTATACGTCCGCCGCCAAGTGGGCTGGGATGAAGGTCATGACAAGCTGAGGATGCCTGTGGGGAAGGGGATCACCGGCTCGGCGGCCCAGCAGAAACGGCCGATTTATGCTCCTGATGTAAGCAAAGATCCACGTTACATTATTTCGGCCAAGTCTACGAGTTCGGAGCTGGCCGTTCCGCTGATGGTCCGGGACGAGGTTGTGGGAGTACTGGATTGCCAGAGCGAGATGCTGAATCACTTTGATGCCGAGACGGTGGACCTATTGACACTGTTTTCCACCCAGGCCTCGATGGCTTTGCAAAATGCGCAGCTTCACGCGCTCGAGCGGCGGCGGGCTTCTCAACTGGAAGCGATCAATGCCATTGCGCAGCAAATGACCGCTGTGCTCGATTTGAATGAACTCCTAGCCAAAGTGTGTGTGCTGGTGCAGAAAGCTTTTGGAGTTTCTCAAGTCTCGGTACTTCTTAAGGACGAAGACGAACTGGTGATGCGGGCAAAGGATGGACTGCTGACCCCCTGCGTCAGTGAAGGTGGCCGACTCGCTGCCGCTGACGGGCCATGGGGTAAAGCGCTGCAACACGCAAAAACCATAGTCGAAAATAACGCGTCACCCCACAGTGGCTCGCGTTTGTACGTCGAGAGCTCATCTCAGATGTGCATCCCTTTGATCTCTTTCGGCCAAGCCCTCGGAACTCTCGTTTTGGACAGCCGTAAAAAACATGCTTTTAACGCCAATGATATACAGCCCCTGGAGTCGGTCGCTGACATCTGCGCGACAGCCATCCAGAATGCCTACTACGTGGACCGTGTGAAGCAGCTCGCATACCTGGACGGCCTCACGGGAATCTTCAACCGCCGCTTTTTCGAAATGCGAATTGCGGAGGAGATTGAGCGCGCGCGGCGCCTCCAATCCGGACTGGGTGTGCTGATGATCGATATCGATCATTTCAAACGTCTCAATGATGAGTTTGGACACTTGCTGGGAGACGAAGTGCTCCGGCAGGTTTCATCTATCTTTCATCAGCAGGTGCGAAAGATTGACGTGGTGTGTCGCTATGGAGGAGAGGAATTCGCTATTTTGCTTTCGCAAACAACCCCGCAACACTCGCTTGCGATAGCGAATAAGCTGCGGCGAATCGTCGAGACCTGGCAGTTCCCCGGGGTCGCGAGGCCGGTCACTATCAGTGCGGGCGCTGCCAACTATCCCGAGCACGGTACAACCCGCGACGAGCTCGTGCAAGCTGCAGACGCTGGGCTCTATGCCGCTAAACAGGCGGGCCGGAATCGTGTGTGCCTGGCGCCGGATCTGCGACGCAGCCGGGCCCACGTCACTAGCCGATAACCCCTAAATCTCAGCGCCACCGGTTTGCCACGCATAGCGAAGCGCTTTATCCAACTCCCGCTGGTGTTCGCAGAGTTGCCTTTCGACATCATGCATTGCTCTTTCGAATTCCCGTCGGTGACGCTCGTATTCTTGTCGCGCCCGTTCTGTTTCGGGTTTGATATCAGCCATCCGGCGGTTGATAGCTTCTTCCATCTGCGGTTCGATGCGGGCCCATTCGGATGCCAGTTGGCCTAATTGCAATGTCTCTGCATCGAAGCCGGGCAGGTTCAGGGTCTCCCGGTTTCGGCCAGACTGCCTCCGCTCCGGCAAAGTGAGCGTAATCGTTTGCTCGCGTTTGTCGCGCAGGACAAGCACGCTGGCCGTATTGCCCTGTCTCGAACGAAGCGCATGGGAAAAGTCACTCGAATCGTGAATCGACTCACCGTTAATTTTTACTATCACGTCACCGGCTCGGAATCCAGCTTTGTCTGCTCGACTTCCTTTCTCGACTGAGCGTATCAGCACCCCTTCGCCATTTTTCACTCCAAAAAAATCACCCAGTTGAGGTGTCAGATTTTCGACCATTAATCCGCTGCGAGCAGACGAATGTACGACTACGACCGATACCGGCATGTCAATCTCAGGCATCGTCGGCATTGCAGGCATATCGAAATGAAAGTCCTTGACCTTTGATCCCCAGCCGTGAGCGACCGTATCCTTGCGATCCGCCAACTGCACTTTGAAAGTCATCGGCTGTCCGTTCCGGCTTATGCCTAGCGTGATTACCCGTCCCGAAGGCGTTTCGCGGATCATGCGTCGCAACTGCTCCACGCTTTCAACTTTTTCTCCATTCAAAGTCAGAATGACGTCCTGTTCCTTAAGTCCGACCTTACCCGCCGGTGCATCCTGATCCACCATGGTGATTTCGACTCCAGTCTCTTCTTTCAGATGAAGCTCAGTGATGCGGTCAGAGGTTACGTCGCGGGTGTCCACTCCGAGATACGAGCTGTCACCGGATTCATCGCTCGAGAAGCCGTAAATCTCGCCATTACCAGCCGAAGGGCGCTCGGCAAAACACGCGCATGCTACAAGCACCAGAGATATCATGGTTATCGCATTTCTGCGTTTCATAAGACCTCCAACATAGTTATCTGGCCCGGCGGAATGAGATGTCGCCGGTCATGGTCTGCACCTTCAAAACGGGCCCGCCTCCGTTCAGACTGCCTTCGGCACTGACAGTCTTCGGCCCGTAATCACCGCCTTCTGTGGTGACTCTGATCTCGGGAAAATCGGAATGAATGCTGTGTCCATTCGCCACTTCGATCGAAGCTCGAATGCTCAGGTTCACGTTTGGAACTAAATAAACGGTGATATCGCCCGCTGAGGTTTCTAACGAGGAGTCACTGTGTTCTCCATTGTTGGGGATGAACTTGGCCTCAATTCCACCCGCAGCAGTCTCGGCTCGGGCTGAGGGAACTCCCCCGAGCGAAATGGTGCCTCCACCAGTTTCCGCGCGTACCGGCCCCTTCGCCGAACTCAGCCGGATGCTGCCGCCTCCCGTGGATATTTCCGCAGGGCCGGCAATATCGCCGAGTTCGATGCTCCCACCACCCGTGCTCGCTCGGACGCGGCCATCGCAGCGGTCCACATGAATGCTTCCGCCACCCGTTTCCAACTCGGCGCCCTGGCCGCCTGAGACGACGATGACACTGCCGCCTCCGCTCTCGGCCACAATCTTGCCCTTTGCCGAATTGACTTTAATCGAACCCCCTCCGGTGTGAAGATTAACCTCGGATGCGACCGTGCCCACGTCAATACTACCGCCGCCCGTTTCAGCGTTTATAGCACCGCCGATATCGTCAAACCGAATGTTTCCTCCACCACTCTCTGCACTGATCCGTCCTGCTACAGCAGTCGAGGTAATATTGCCGCCCTCTGTCTCAACCTTTACGTCTTCCATATTTCGAGGCACATCGATGTTGAAGTCGCCAGAAAAACGGTGCGCTCGGCCGCCCTCCCAGTCCGCTTCGATCCAGGCAGTGTCGCCGCGAACGTAGGTGTTGATCTTGTAGCTTTCAAATTCCCGACGGGCTTTTTCTTCTGAACCGCCGTATGAGTGGTTGCGAATGGTGTAGGTAATGTTTTGCTGTGATCCACCCGTAATCTTGACGGAGCCTACATCGACTTTGATCCTAAGATTCCTTGCTCCAGTAAGCGAGCCTGTAAGCTCTTGCGTCCAGTTTCCGCCTTCGCCGTAGATCCTGCCTTGTTGCGCGAACGCGAGTGGCGTGGACAGGAGCAGAACCGAAACGATTTTTGTAACCTTGTTCAGAATTGCACTCCGCGAATTTTAATCACGAGCCTCATCTTCTTCTGCATCAGTCGAACTCCGGCAGTTGAGCCAACATAGTGCGCGCCTGTGACTTGATGTACTGATTCGAATCATGCTCGGCTAGACCCTCCAGCACAGCCCGTACGCTGCTATCAGCCCGTACTGGTTCAAGCAACCGCAAGGCTTCAGTACGAACTCCGGGGTTCGCATCATTCATCAACGCTTCCAGCAGTGAATCCCGGACGCGAGGATCGCTTTTAACGTAGCCACCCAAACCATCCAGCGCTTTTAACCGCACTCCCGGATTGGAATCATAGCGAAGGGCATAAATCAGGGCTTCACGTACATGCGTGCCATTCGGCTCCTGGGTAAGCAGGTCAACCGAATCCATTCGCACTCCCGAGTTGTAATTGTTGCGCGCTGCGAACAGCAACAATTGCTGAATTCTCTGATCATTCAGCGAACCCTGCGCTTCCTGAGTGGAAACCGTCTCGTATTTTATGCTGATCTTGTCGGAACCGGGTTCCTGACTGACCGAGCGGATACCGGCGATAGAAGCTTCGGTTGCGGCAGGTGTTGTGTTGAGCGCTACGGAGTTCAGTTTCGCGCTGTTGCCGATAAGCTTGTATGTGGCGCCAATGCCGCCTGCAAAGCCGGTGATGAAGAGCACTGTCGCGAGTGCGGGCGAAAACCGAATCTGACGAAGCCACGCACCGGGATCAAAAATTAGCCTGTGCCAAAAGGTGCCCTGCTGCGTAGTCTCCAATGCTTCCTGCAATCGCATCCGAGAAGCAGCCACCAGATTCGGCGAGGGCTCATCGACCGACAACTCCGAGAGCACAGTATGGAATTTGCGGGTTGACTTCAGTTCGGCCGTGCAATTAGTACAGCGCGCCAGATGCTGCTCCAGTTCATATCGCGCGTCATCCGGCAGTTCGTTGTATACGTACAGCAGGATATTGTCTTTGACCCACTCACATTTCATGGTTGCACTCTTTCGTCACTTCTGCTGATCGCGCTTTGCTTCGCGTTCGACTGCGCTTCATCTCATATCCGCCAGCGCTCCCCTTAATTTTTGGGTTGCGCGAAACAATGTATTCTTTGCCGTTTCTTCCGTTGTGTGGAGCACTTCCCCTACCGTCCGCAATTTTAGCCCGTGGTAATGCTTTAATTCGAATACCATGCGCTCACGCGGTGTCAGCTTTTCTAGTGCCCGAGTGATCCTGCTGGCCAGTTCGCGACTCATCAGATCACGTTCTGGGTTGGCAGCCGCCCGCACGTCAGCAACTTGATCCAGCACGTCATACTGCTCACCACTGGCATCGGTAGCTACAGGAGCGTCTTCCTTCCGCACCTGCTTTTTTCTCAGGTGGTCGAGGCAGAGGTTGGTCACAATGCGGTAAATCCAGGTATAGAAGGAACACTCAAAGCGAAAATTGGCTACGTTTCTGTAGGCTTTAAGAAAGGCTTCCTGGTAGATGTCCTGGGCCTCGTGCTCCGATCCAGTCAGATGCATGGCTAACCGCAACACGGCTTGGTCATAATGGCGCACCAATTCTTCGAAAGCAGCGCGGTTGCCGCGCTGGGCTTCGCGTACGAGCAACGTATCATCGATCCGGCCTAGACTGTTACCAGCCATAAGCTCCCGAGAGGGGAAATCCTGGGTGCGGCTAGTTGTTTGTTCTCGCCGTAATTCGTGACGGGAACACGCGCCAACCGTAAATGGTACAGCCCACGCATCGGCCGGCATATCTGGGTCCTCGACAGCACCGGAGGCCTTTTCGGTTTTCCCGGCTGCATAGCTATGGACGCGTCAGAATGAGAAGCGTGAGCAAATAACGGCCCGATCGGGCAAACTCCCCCCGATTTCCTGACGGGTTGGAATTGTGTTCTAAGCTGATGATATGCCGGAACATCATGCTGCTCTCAGATGAGGGCCATTGCTAGGAGCAGCTACTCCGCCGAGTCTTTCTCTATCAATACTTTTAAGTGAGTGGTGACGTCTTTGTGCAGCTTGATAGGCACAGTAAACTCACCTAGCGTTTTCAAAGGCTCGTGCAATTGAACTTTGCGGCGATCCAGATTAAAGCCTTTCTTTTCGAGCGCGTCAGCAATGTCACCCGAAGTGACGGACCCGAACAGCTGATCGTGCTCTCCTGAATGGCGCTTGAAATTGACCGAAAGTCCGTCAAACTGTTTCGAGAGTTCTTCGGCTTGGGCTTTCTCTTTGGCAGAACGGCGCACCGCCGCCGCCTTCATCTGCTCGATAACAGCCTTATTGCTGGCCGAGGCCTCAATCGCGAGCTTTCGAGGGAGAAGATAGTTGCGCCCGTAACCTTCGGCCACTCTTACCACGTCGCCGCGCGAACCCAGTTTAGCTACATCTTCTTTAAGAATAACTTCCATCGCAATAACTCCCGTTCATGTAATCTTCACGCCTACCAGGCATCAGTTACTACGACGCGCGTCCGGCAAATGGCAGAAGCGCAATATTCCGAGCCTGTTTTATTGCGGACGATAGTCTGCGTTGATGAGGAGTGCAGACCCCAGTCAGTCGGCGGGGCACGATTTTGCCGCTTTCCGCCACAAACTGCGCCAGCAGCCGTACATCCTTGTAGTTGATGGCCTCAATTTTCTCTACGCAAAATTTGCAAACTTTCTTGCGACGAAAATACTTGCGTCCACCGGGACCGCCTTCGCCACGTCCACCGGGGCCACCGCGTCCCGGCCGTCGCTCTCCGCGATCTGGACGCTCTGCTGTCTGCGTTGTTTCTGTGCTCGTCGGTGTTGATCTGGTTTCTTCAGCCATGATGCTCCTTAAGAAGTGCGTCTTCCGTCGTGCGCCATCGGTCGTTGGCCTATTCTTGCGTGCGCGGTCGCAGTATGTCGTCTTTGGCTTTTGCCAACGACGCAGGACCTGCGACCAACGAAGCGGTTCTATGCCGTTGCTGCAGGCGCCTCTCCTGCGACCTCCGCCGAGGCCGCAGCCGCGGACGTCTTGCGCCGTGCGTCGCGAATGGCTTTTATCTTGTCGAGGCGTTTCTGTTCTTCGTCAATGCGAACAGTTAAAAACTTAATCACAGGTTCACTCACGCGCAAGCGGCGTTCCAGTTCGTGAATCAGACCGCCAGATCCTTCCACAGTCAGGAGGATGTAGATTCCATCCTGGAATTTTCGAACTTTGTACGCGAGGCGACGTTTCCCCAGCCTTTCAACGTTTTTTACTTGCCCCTGAGAGGACTTGACCGCGGATTCCAGCGTGGAAATCAGCTTGTCCTGATCTTCTTCCTGCATATCCGGCCGAACGATAAACATAAGTTCATAAGTACGATTCATTTCTTCTCCTGCTTTCGCATGTCAAAAAACATCTCAGTTTGACGTCTCCTCCGGTTTTCGGTTGAAGCGATTCGTGGCGGCCCCTTCGCCCTCCATCACAATTGCTGTGACCGCCTCGGCGGCCGTGTCGAGCATGGTCTCGACTACCTTGAGCTGAGCTTTGCGCATGGGCGAAAGCAAATAGCTCATTCCGTCTTCAACCTTCCGCTCAGGCGCTACACCCATGCGGATACGCAAAAAATCCTGAGTGCCCAATGCTCCAATCAACGACTCAATTCCATTGTGCCCCGCAGAACTCCTGTTTCGCTGTAACCGGAGTGCCCCTAGCGCAAAATCCAACTCGTCATGCAAGACAATCAGGTCGGACTCCGGGCTGACCTGATGCTCGGCAACCAGCTCACGAACCGACACACCGCTTAGGTTCATAAAGGTTTCCGGCTTGGCTAACAAAAGCGTTTCCGAGCCCATGGTCGCTCGCGCCGTCAACGCACGGCACTGCCGGTTTCTGACCTCGACTCCGCACTGTTGCGCGATCCGGTCCACCGCGAGGAACCCCAGATTGTGCGGCGTGAACTGATATTCAATTCCCGGATTGCCGAGGCCCACGATCAGCTTCACGCCAACTAGCTCTTAAGCTTCCCGCTGGCAGCTTGTGGCTACACCAGCTACCAGCTACCAGGTACTCGCTATTTCTTTTCCTTCTTCTCGGCCTTCTCCGCCGGAGCAGCTTCCGCGCCCTCTTCCTCGGTCTCCTGCTTGCCTTTCTTGATGACCTCGGGTTCGGCTGGACCCGCTGCTGCTTCTGCTGCGACAGCTTCGGGAGTTGGCGCCGCTTCCTCTTTCACTGAGATGATGTGCGCTACTGGCTGGTTTGGGTCAGAAATGAATTTGACCTTATCACTGTGTTTCAGGTCAGCGATACGCATCACTTTCCCGAATACCAGTTCGCTCACATCCGCTTCGATGGCCGTGGGAATGTCATCGGGTAAGCACTCCACCTCAACTTCGCGGGTGATCTGCTCGAGAATTCCTCCCTGCTGCTTGACACCTACCGCTTCGCCTTTCAGCACAATCGGCACATGGACTTGCAGCTTCTCGTGCATAGCGATACGTTTCAGGTCAATGTGCAGCAGCGAACCTTTGATCGGCTCGTACTGCCAATCTACGATCATTGCCTTGGTACGCTCACCATCGAGGGTGAGATCGAAAATCGTGTTGTAGCCGGATTGCGAATGCAGAATCCGCGCGACCTGGCGCGGATCGACACTGATCGGCTGCGAATTCTTGCCAGCCCCATACACCACCGCAGGAATCTTGCCCTCGCGGCGTACACGGCGAGCATCGTTCTTATCTCCGGCAGTTCGCGGCTGCGCTTCTAATACGTTGTTTTCAGTTGCAGTTGCCATGACTTTGAATCCTGTCTACATAAATAATTTGCTGACGGACGTTTCCTCGTGAATGGACTGGATCGCCCGTCCGATCAAACCAGCAATCGTCAAAACTTTTATCTTCGGTTCCCTCTTCGCATCTTCATTCAAGGGGATGGTGTTTGTGACAACAACTTCCCGGATGCACGACTTGGAAATGTTCTCAACTGCTGGCCCGGACAACACCGCGTGCGAAGCACAGGCGTAAACCGCAATGGCTCCGTTTTCAACCAGGGCGTTTGCAGTCTTGACCAACGTCCCAGCTGTATCGATCAAGTCATCGATCACTAAACATGTCTGCCCACTCACATCGCCGATCACGTGCATGACTTCAGCCACGTTCATATCTACGCGACGCTTATCGACAATTGCCAAAGCCGAATCCATCTTCTTTGCGAAAAAGCGCGCACGTTCCACACCGCCGGCATCTGGAGAAACTACGGTCAGATCCGGCAGGTTCAACTTCCTGAAGTGGTCGACCAGTACCGGCGAGGCAAACAGATGATCGACCGGGATATTAAAAAATCCTTGGAGCTGCGGAGCATGCAGATCCACGATCAATGCCCGGTCGGCCCCCGCGGTTGTTAATACATCTGCAACCAGCTTCGAGGAGATCGGAACCCGCGGCTTATCTTTTCGATCCTGCCGAGCATACCCGAAGTACGGAATCACCGCGGTGATTCTTCGCGCTGAAGCCCGCTTCAACGCATCGATCATCAGCAGCAACTCGACGATGTGCTCATCCACCGGACGGCAAGTCGGCTGCATGACAAACACATCCGCACCTCGGACATTTTCCTGAATTTGCACATACGCTTCGCCATCGCTGAACCGTGTAATGACTGCCTGGCCACGAGTTAATCCAAGAAACGCACAGACCTCATCGGCGAGTGCTTCGTTGGCACTCCCGGAGAAGATCTTGAACTTATCGTCCACGCGCACCCGCACAGGCTTGCGCTCGGATTTCTCATCGGGGCTCATGTGAGCTTTCTTATCCGTCGCTGTGGCAAGAGTGGCCATAAACGCTGCTTGGCTCCTGGCTACTAGCTTCTGTCGTCAATTCAGCGAAAGCCAGAGGCTAGAAGCTTTTTTTTGGCTGGGCCGCTAGGATTCGAACCTAGACAAAGTGCTCCAAAGGCACTTGACCTACCATTAGTCGACGGCCCAGTTCTCAACTTGCGCCGACCTATGGTACGAGATCCTTCGCTGCGCTCAGGATTTCGGCAGCGGGCTCAGACGCCCGCTAAGCGCCTCAACCTACCATTAGTCGACGGCCCAGTCGTCGCAAGTTTCGATTGTTGATTTCCGATTTTCGACTTAAAGTCAGCCAATGCTATTTTCAATCAACAATCAAAGATCAACAATCAAAAATCTTTCGCCAGTACTGCCGTCGATTCAAAGTGCTCGTGACCACCGCCGCTGTGCCACGTTTCTCTAGTACGGATGCAGCCCTTTGGGCTCCAAGCCGCGTCCGGAATAAACCATAGACGGCTGAGCCCGAACCCGACAGCGACGCATAAAACGCACCTGCGTCCGCAAGCACACGCTTCACCTCGGCTAATTCGGGATATTGAGAAAAGACGACCTGCTCAAAGTCGTTTTCGATCCCGGCACGGACGAGGTCGAGAAGCGGGGTCCCGGCCCGGCCTCCGCCTTTGACAGAGACACCGGATAAAGCCCTGCCAGAGCTTTCGCTCTGGCTGCTCAGCCACGCGGCAAGCACGCGCCTGAACTCCAACATTCTATCGGAGGGGTTCGGATGCGTCAATTTGGCATTGCTTGTATAGGGGGGGCCGACCTCGGCCGTCCAGCTCGATCGAAGCTCGACAGCTTCAGCAGCTTTCTTGTCCCACTCGGCAAAGGCCTTCGGCGTCGAGACTGCCACTTCCGGCAACGCGACCACGCATGGCACAGCCGGAAAGTCGGGCAAAGGATAAACTTCCTCGCCGTGACCGAGCCCCAGCACTGTTCCTCCGACCAGGAAGAGCGGCAAGTCCGACCCAACCTCGGCGGCAATCCGCAACCGCTCAGGACCAGATATTCTCCTTTTCACCGCTCTTTCGAGAGCAAGCAACACCGCAACCGCA
>JAFAGX010000244.1 GCA_019237515.1 Acidobacteriaceae bacterium | reverse complement strand
AAAAACGAAAAACTCTTGGCGCCATAGACTATGTTCGGGGACTAGAAGAAGTGCTTATCCGTACCTGCGCCGATTTCGGGATTTCCACCCAGCGGATCAAAGGCCTGACCGGTGTGTGGACGGACCCTTTTCAGAGCGGGACGGGCGAACCGTCCCGTTCAGGCCGAAAACAGTGCGGCAGCGAGCAAGGGAAAATTGCCGCCATCGGCGTGCATATTTCGCGCGGAGTAACTTCGCACGGATTCGCGGTCAACGTAAATACCGAGCTCGATTACTTCAATCTGATTATTCCTTGTGGCATCGCCGCGAAACCCGTGACGTCCATGAAGAACGAGTTAGGGCGTGAGGTCTCGCTGGATGAAGTTGCGCATTCGATCTCACGCAATTTCGGCGTGGTTTTTCAGTCACAGATGCTTTGGCTGGAAGACCTCGATGCGCTGATGAAGACCTCGGTCGGCGTACCAATGAGACCACCGGCTGAATTACGGCAGATGCATAAAGAAGAAGATACATTCTGGGCATAGCCGAGTGCCAAAATGATTGTGCAGGCATAAAGCAAATTCATAGTTATTTTTTGATGTGGATCGATGGGTAATAACAAAAACAAACACCAGAAGAAATCGGTTCGGGCAAGCTCGAACGGGCGCAAGCGCGCAGAGCTTTCATCTGTATCCGAGCGCACCTACAGCATCGTTGATTATCGTCTGGAAAAACCCAATTTCACTCTCAGGCAAGTTCGAAAAGGCGATGGAGTTCAATATGAACTTGAGAGCGACCTCAGCCCCGACGTTCCTCCGATGCACGAGTCGAAGTATCTCGACAAGAAGAAATGCATCGAGATTTACCGCTGGATGCTTTTGAATCGCAAGATGGAGGCGGCGCTCGAAAATCTGTACAAGCAAGGCAAGGTCGTGGGAGGTGTTTATTTCGGCCTCGGCCAAGAAGCGTGCTCTTGTGCGTCCGCATACGCGCTCAAGCCCGACGAGTGGCTCGGGCCCATGATTCGAAACCAGGGGTCGCTGCTTGTCCGGAGCTTCCCGCCGCGCGACATCATGATGCAATACATGGCGAAAGCAGGTTCGCCGACGAAAGGACGCGATGCCTCTTCCCATTTCGGAGACATCAACAACCACAATGTCGTCGCTCCGATCTCGACGTTGGGCGACCTGATTCCGGTTCTCGCGGGTGTGGCGCTTGGCGCCCGATTGCAGGGGCGAAATATTGCCGTGATGACTTACATCGGCGATGGCGGGCAATCGACCGGAGTTACATATGAGGGAATTAACTTCGCCGCGGTGCAAAATCTTGGGCTAGTTCTTTTCGTGGAAAACAATCTGTGGGGATATTCAACTCCTGCCGACATGCAGTTTTGCGTGAAGGACCTGGCGGAGCGGGCAATTGCTTACGGAATTCCCGGCGTAATTGTCGACGGCACCGACGCCTGCCAGGTGTATGACGCTGCCCACGAAGCTTGCGAGCGCGCTCGCAGAGGCGATGGGCCTACTTTAATCGAAGCCAAGATGATGCGGATGAAGGGCCACGCAATTCACGATGCCGCAGAATACGTTCCGAAGCCTCTGTTTGAATACTGGCGCAAGCGGGATCCGATTGCTCGAATGGAAAAGAATCTGCTGACGCGAAAATGGCTGACCTCGGCTGAAAATCGAGAACTGATTGCGCAAGTTGATCAGCAACTCGAAGCCGATCGCGAATTTGCGGTGAACTCTCCGATGCCGTCGCCCGAAAGCGCCTCAGGCGGGGTGTATTGTGAGAATGGCTGTCACGAAATTAAACCGAAATATGCTTCGCCGAAGGTAAGAACTGGAACCGTTATCAAGCCGAAAAGTGAAGCTGCTGTGCACTTGAAGTGAGCTAGCATATGCCACAGCTTACCTATCTCGAAGCTATCCGCCAGGGGATCTGGGAGGAAATGGAACGCGATCCCGCAGTGTTCTGTCTCGGAGAAGACATAGGAATTTACGGCGGAGCATTCAAAGTCACGGATGGCTTTATCGATCGCTTTGGTTCAGAGCGCGTCATTGATACTCCCATTGCGGAATCTGCAATCGTGGGAGCAGCATTCGGGGCTTCGCTGACCGGCATGCGCCCGGTTGCCGAATTTCAATTCATGGACTTCATCGGCTGCGCATTCAACCAGATCGTCAACATGGTCGCTAAAGCCCACTATCGCTGGGGAGCGCCAGCGCCACTGGTCATTCGCGGACCGAGCGGCGGAAATGTTCACGGTGGACCGTTTCACTCACAAAACCCCGAAGCCTGGTTCGTGCATGCGCCTGGACTGAAAGTAGTCTGTCCGGCAAGCGCATACGACGCCAAGGGTTTGATCAAAGCTTCGATTCGCGATAACAATCCGGTCATTTTCTTCGAGCACAAGTACCTGTACCGCCGTATTAAGGAAGACGTTCCGTCAGAGGATTACATAGTGCCGCTGGGAAAAGCGCGAGTTGCCCGCGAAGGTCGTGAGCTAAGCATCATTACTTATGCCGCCATGTTGCATGTTGCTCTCGAAGCTGCGGCAATTCTGGCGCGCGAAGGAATCGAACTGGAGGTTCTCGATCTGCGAACATTGTCCCCATTGGATCGCGACGCAATCGCGCAGACGGTGCGCAAGACGAACAAAGTGATCCTGCTGCATGAAGACGTCCGCACCGGCGGAATTGCTGGGGAGATTGCGGCTGTCATCAACGAAGAAGTTTTCGAAGATCTCGATGGCCCAATTGTCCGCATCACGGCCCAAGACTCGCCCGTCCCCTTTTCTCCGCCGCAAGAGGAGTTTTTCCTGCCGAAAGTGAGCGATGTTGTTCGCGAAGCGCGCCGTTTACACGCTTATTAGGTACAATTCGTGTTTACGATCAACTGAACGGTGCACCTGCGCCAGTGCCCATTCGCATTTAATTTCAGTCTTCAATCCACGATGGGGAGAAAGAAATGCGTTTTCTGCTGGGGTTCGTCGTAGCTCTGCTTGT
>JAFAGX010000241.1 GCA_019237515.1 Acidobacteriaceae bacterium | reverse complement strand
TTCACCAGTGATCCAACCGCGCGACTTTGAGCTGATTCACCCGACTTAAAAGCCCTTACGAAGTCGCTGAAGTACACAACGGACCAGATGAAGAATGCCAGGTACAAAACTTCTGTCATGGCCGTAGTCTGCATGTAGAGCAAGTTGGGATTTGCCGCATAGGCGATCGCCCCTATCCAGGCTGCAGTTCGGGCAGCTATCGCTGGTTTCTTCAGGACTGATTCGGAGTTAGCTGATTCCTGAATGCTCAACGAACCGCGAAGCAGCAGAAAAACTCCGGTCGTGCCCAGAACGTAGGCGCACATGGATGGGATCGAGCCTGCGATTCCGGTCTGCCAGGCCGCATTGGAAAACAAGAATGGAATCATCAGCAGATGTGGCAGGGGTAGCCAAACCGTTCCCAATTGCAGCAGTCCGTGAGTTTGGGAGTCGATAACGCGCCGCGCGATATTGATGTGCGCTACGGCGTCGCCGTATAAGAGCAGGTCTCCGCGGCGAAAATAAAACAGAAAGGCAAAGAGCGACGCGGCAGCAGCCAATTGAGAGACGAGCGTGACTTCCCCGTCCCAGCGGCCCATGCTCTGGCCGGTCATTCGAGGTGGGTCAATTGGCGGAACACTTCAAAGCGGCCATCGATTTCCTCGCGAGTCAGGTTTTGCAGGCGCTCGGTCCCGAAACGCTCGACGGCAAAAGAACCCATCACGCCGCCATAAAACAAGGCACGCTTCAAAACTTCGCGGTTGATTTCTGGCTGCGAGGCGAGATATCCCATGAACCCACCGGCGAAAGAATCGCCAGCACCGGTCGGATCTTTAACTTCATCAATTGGCAACGCAGGTGCGCGAAATGGATGCTTGCCAACGCCAAACGCGCCTTCACGGAAAAAAATAGTTGCGCCATATTCACCGTGCTTGATAACCAGCGCTTGCGGACCCATCGCCAGCACTTTGTATGCAGCGCGTGAAAGATTGCGCTCGTTTGCCAGCATCTTGGCTTCGGTGTCATTGATCAGTAACACGTCGATCACTTTCAGTGTCTGAATCAACTCGGGGCGCGTTCCGTTGATCCAAAAATTCATTGTGTCGCCGCCTGTTAACTGTGCTCCGTTCATCTCCTGGCGGACAGCGGCCTGCAAAGCCGGATGAATATTTCCCAGAAACAGAAACTTGGAATCCTTATATTCGTTGGGGATGCGTGGTTGAAAGTTCTCGAATACGTTGAGTTCGGTAAAATCCGTTTTCGCTTCGTTCAGATTCTCCAGATATTGCCCACCCCAGCGAAAAGTTTTTCCCTTCTCGTGCTCGATGCCTTTGGTATCAATTTTCCGTTTCCAAAAAGTATCTTCGTGTTCGGCAGTAAAATCCTCGCCTACAACCGCCACGATTCGAACTTCGGTGAAATAGCTCGCCGCGAGCGAGAAGTACGTACACGAGCCGCCAAGAATATCCGTGGCGCGACCGGACGGCGTAAGGATCGAGTCAAACGCGACAGAGCCAACCGCAACGATACTCATTGTCTGCTTTTAGTCTCCATTCGAGGCGCGGGTTAAATGCTTGCCCAGAATCAGTTTCAGCTTTTCCCGGGCAGCGGTGGGAATCTTGTCACGGTCCGTAATGATGGCATGCGCCAGGGCAGAGCCGCACCTGCAGCTTCGCGAGGTCGGCATTGCCGCAATGCTTTCTTGCACCACCCGGCACGCGTTTTCAGCGTTCTTGATCAGCACCGCGACAATCTGATCGACAGTAACGGAATCATGATGCGGATGCCAGCAGTCATAATCGGTGACCATGGCGACAGTCACATAGCACATTTCCGCCTCGCGAGCCAGCTTGGCTTCCTGCAGATTGGTCATGCCGATCACATCCATCCCCCACGAGCGGTACAGATTTGATTCGGCCTTGGTGGAAAACTGCGGGCCCTCCATGCACAGGTAAGTCCCACCGCGCCTGCTGGTAACGCCAGCTTTCTTGCATGCCACTTCAAGGACTGAGGCCAACTCGGCACAAATAGGCTCGGCGAACGATACGTGCGCCACCACTCCTTCGCCAAAAAACGTGTCGACGCGATGCCGCGTACGATCAAAAAATTGGTCGGGGAGAACAAAGTCAAGAGGCTTGTGTTCTTCTTTCAGAGATCCCACTGCCGAGAGCGAAAGAATTCGTTCTACGCCGAGTTGCTTAAACCCATAGATATTCGCGCGAAAATTCAACTCGGACGGCAGAATGCGATGCCCTCTTCCATGGCGCGCCAGAAATGCAACCTTGCGTTTTTCCAGAGTACCGAGGACGAATGCATCTGAGGGATCCCCAAACGGAGTCTCTTGACGAACTTCCTGAACGTTGCTCAAACCCGGCATGGAATACAAGCCACTGCCGCCGATGATGCCGATTTCTGCCTGCGCCAAGAGTTCCCCCGGGACTCCATGATTGCAAATTGCAGATTATACAGAAGGTGAGTTGTGAGATTCAGCGGCTCGCTGCTACGGCTGGAGAACCCATCAGTTCTTGTTCGAGCTGCTCAGTGGTCGGCTGATCCAGGCTTTCTGTGATGAAGACCGTATCCGCTTTCTCGTAAATCACAACCGGTCCCTGCTCGGTTAGCCAGGAATGCGTGCCCGTCAAGCTTTCCACGTTATGCAGATCGACACTGGTGCTTGCCGGCTGCAGGCTTTCGTGGACATGATGATAGCGCTTGTCCAGTGCCTTCGCATAAATCGCCGCAAACTTCGCAGCGTTGCTCGCATCGGACCAGCGTGAAACATACAGCAATGCAAGCGCTGCCGAGCTATCTCCCTTGGGGCGAACCGCATAGTAATAAGCGCCGCGCCAGTGAGGATAAATCGCATG
>JAFAGX010000136.1 GCA_019237515.1 Acidobacteriaceae bacterium | reverse complement strand
TCACTGGATTTTCACGACCTCGTTGAAATCGCAAAATGGTAGTGACTTGCCGCTTGCTTTGGTGGTAAAGGGAACTGCTCCGCAGTAGAGGTTAGCGGAACTTCAGCACGAGAGCCAAAACCGTGAGCGCAGCCATGAGCACGGTTCCGATCGTGTAAAAATGATCCTCCAACCAGCCCTGCTTGCCCTCCCGTTCTAGCTGAGAAAGGAAGCCGGGCGCCGCGCCGGCGTCTGCGCCAGTTCGGCCTTCTTCGCAGTCGAGGCAAAGCTTCCTGCCCTCTGACACAGGAAAACCACACACCTCGCAGAATTGGACTTTGACGCTCGCTGCTGCCGAAGCGGGCTCAGGACACTCCTGGGATGTAACCGGATTTTGCTTTTGGCTGGAGATGCTTTCCGTCAGAGATTCGACTTTTGCTTCGGGTGCAAGCGCCAAGACTGCGCTCGTTGGCGCAGACGGAGCTTCTGCAGAGGTAATGGGAATTGATGGTTCAACGGAGGCCGCCGGCGCTTCCTCCTGCCTGGAGATGCTCTCGGGTGGACTTTCGATTAGTTTCTCAGAGGCAGGTCCAATGACTGTGCTTGCGGCTGCGGGAAATAGAGGGGCGGCGGACGAAATGGGAGTTGGCTTCTCCGGCTCAGGAGCTAGCGCGGGAATCTCGAATTTTTCTTCCGATGAATTCCCGATCGCCACACGCTTGGCTGCCTCGGCTTGCGCCAAGGCCGTAAGAACCAGCTCAGCAAAGTGCTCCAAAAGGTCCCCATGAGAATCATTGAAAGCATTGGTTCCGTCCGCCAGCAGTTCCAGGACACCCAGCACTTTGGAGGCCCGGAAGAGCGGCATAACCATGATCGACTTGATCCCGAGATCCCGGTAACGCTTGCCCTCGCCACTTACTGCGTCCCGCGTATTGTTGCAACAGAAGATTTGTTCGGCAATGATGCTCTGATTTATGAGGCTGGGATCTGTTCTGATGGACGCGCCAAGCTCCGTGGCCATCGGTCCTGCGCTTGCCTCGCACAGCAGTTCAGCTCCTTCCCGCAGCGCAATGGTCGCAGCGGAGGCCCGGGTAAGGTACTGGATTCTATTTGCCAGCAATTGAAGCGTGGCATAGAGATCACGGTTTGCCATCTCAACCGCTGACGGCCGACTTCTTTGAGAAATGGTTGCGCGTATCCCATCAAGGCTGATACCCGTTCGAGTTGTTCCCAGCAACTTAGGGTCGGGGGCACGGGACGCGGCTGCTGCGGAACCGGAGTGTGAATCCATGGCGAGGTCCAAGAAAATGTTATCGCGGAGGTTCGTTGTAAGGGCAAGAAACCTAGCGACCAAAGGTCCTAGACCAAAAGTTCCGAGGAAATCGAGTTTCAGGTGTCTACAGAAGAACTACTGTTTCTTCGCTGGCAGAAACTTCTTCTCGATGGAAGCGACGACCACGTAATTGGGGTCAACCATCTCATTCAAATGTATTTTCGCCACTTCCGACAGAAGCTCGTAAGCGTCCGTTTCCGATAGACCATAATCGCGGTGAATCCATGAAACGAGTTCAGTGAAGGCGATGCGCACACAATCATCGAGAGGCCGGTAAGCACCCACAGTCATGATTGCATTTTCATTTTCGAATCGCGGCCAACTGATCTTCTGGCCCTTGATGACATTTACCTGCACTTTGGCGTGGAGCGGAACTTCAATGGCCGTGCCTGCAACCTCGCCATCTCCCATCGCGGCGTGTCCATCGCCCATATACAGCAATGCTCCTGGAACATTGACAGGGAAGTAAACGGTGTTGCCGACGCTAGCCTCGGGAGAATCCATATTGCCGCCAAATTCCGCAGGGACCACCGAACTGCGGGCTTCACCACTGGAGGGTGCGACTCCGATGCACCCAAAAAACGGATGGAGCGGAATTTTCGTGGTGAAGTTGGAATCGAGCGCCTGAAATGTTGCGGTATTGGAAGCGTGATCGATGGAATAAAACCAGATTTTCTCTGCCGGAGCCGGCGCGAGCATAGGCGTGTAGTTGGTAGGAACGATCGCGCCGAAACCTGCGGCAAACGCGCCTAAGCCCTGGTTACTGTCTACATCCAGAGCAAGAATCTTTACGGCCAGAGTATCACCTGGTTCTGCGCCTTCAATGTAAAAAGGCCCGGTTAGCGGGTTATCCCCTTTACTCATGCTGAGGGTGTCGCCTGGCTTCTGGATGGCGTTGCCAAAGCAGTCGAGTGTATTGGTATCGAGAATTTCCCCGGGTTTCAGCCGTGCCACGGGTGGGGCGGACGCATAAACATATTTCACATTGTTAATAGTGGCTTGATACTTCACCACATTCTGCGCGTAATCCGGCACACTGGTTGTCACAAGAATGAGAAGAAGCCAACTCGCAATCCGCATTGTGCTCCTTTGCAGTACCACAATCTTCTGAAGCATCGTTCTCAAATTAGTAGTGAACAAATGCCAGCCAAACCGAGCCGAAGACCAAAGTTGCAATGGTAATGGGTAAGCCTACCCGGAAATAGTCCCAGAATCCAATTTCAATTGCCGGCTTCGCCGTTTCGACGACAATAATATTCGCTACGCTGCCGGTAATGGTCAGATTGCCGGCGAGCGTGGAAGCCATCGCCAGCGCAAGCCAGGCAGTATGCGCATTCGCAAATCCGGGAATCAGGGATTTCAGAAGCATCACTGCGGGCACATTGCTGACAATGTTGCTCAGGATCGTGACTGTCACCACGAATGACACCATGTGTTGCAGATTCAAATGTTCAGCGATTTCTAGCAGTTTGCCGACAATCCCGGCGTTTTCAGCTCCGCCGACGATCAGAAACAGGCCAATGAAGAACACGAGTAATCCCCAATCCACCTCTTCATAAAGTTTTCGTGGCTCAATTGTTCTGGTGATCAGCATCGCTGCGGCACCAAGCGCGGCCATCATCGCCGGTGGAACGCCGGCAAAAAAGCCAATGACCACCGCAGTCACGACAATTGCCGGTTTCGTCAAATGGGAGAGATCCAAAGGAGGAAGCGCAATCTTCTCTTCTTTGCGGAGCAGCGTTGGGGATTTGCGAACATAAACCCAGTGGAGGACCGCCCAATCCAGAAACAGACCGACAAAAGCCACAGGCCCCAGCTCAAACAGGAACTGGCGATAGTGAATACCGGAAAACGATCCAATTAGCATGTTCTGAGGATTGCCGGTAATCGTTGCAACGCTGCCGATATTGGACGCCGTGGCGACCGCCAACAGATATGGCATCGGCTTCAGTTGCATTTGTTCAGCAATGCTCAGCACGAACGGCACCATTACCAGGCAAACGATATCGTTAACAAAAAAGGCTGACAAAAATCCAGCCGTAAAAATCACGGCGGGAAGGAGTTGCGCGGGATGCAGTCGCTCCAATACGAACGCCGCATTCCACTCGAAAAAACCGACCAGATGCAGATTGCCCACAATCAGCATCATGGAGAACAGCAACACCAGGGTAGGGAAGTCGATGAACTGCAGCGCGTCGCGGGCGTGAACTACACCGCACGCGATCATTGCGACCGCGCCGATAATTGCGGCTCCCGGGCGATCAATCTTTAATCCGGGGAACTTGCCAATTGCGAAGACGAGATAGCTGGCGATGAAGATGATGTACGCAGCCAACTGCTGCGCATCCGAAAAAACTTCCGACGGGACCGAGTGCATGCCGTAGCAGCATAGCAGCCGGGCGTGCCGAATTAAACGCTGCGTCAGATGAGGTTCAATCGGCGGCGAATTCTGTTCTGCGAAACTGAACCGGCTCAGTTTTATGAGCGCCTGATGCATGCTTCCGCCGCGTGCCGACCAGAATCACGCCGGCTACAATCACCAGAGTCGCCACGATCGTACGTAGTCCCAACGCTTCATGGGCCACCGCCCATCCGAGCAGCACCGCAATGACTGGATTGACGTAGGCATAAGTCGAGAGCATCGAGGGAGAACTCACCGGCACTAGCCAGGTATAAACCGTGAATGCCACTATGGAGCCGAAAATGGTCAGATATGCCAGCGAAAGTAAAGACAGCAAAGTGAGTGCGTGAATATGAACTCGGCCGGCTTCGCCGGATGAAAAACTGACCAGCAGAAGCAGCGCTCCCCCGCAGATCATCTGCATCGCTGCCGACAGGATTTTTGAGGACGGTAGTTCGACGCGACGCGTGTAGCCCGTCCCGACCGCCCAGAGCAGGGCGCTCGATAACACGCCCGCAGCCGCTAACAAATCCAGTCGCTGCCCCAAAGCGTCTGGACCAATCAGCAACGCAACACCACCGAATCCTAGAAGAATGCCTGCCCAAGCCTTCAGTCCGAGTCTTCCTTCCGTTCCGTCCACTCGCGCCAGCAAGACGGTCCACAGAGGGAGGGTAGCGCAGAGCAGAGCTGCCAGTCCCGAGGGCACCTTCTGCTCCGCCCAAGCCAAGATTCCGTGCCCGCCCAGGAACAGCAGTATCCCAGCCCCGAGTGCCCAAACCCAGTGCCTGAGCTGGGGAGCGGCCGCACCTCTCATCCGAGCATAAGCAAACACAACAAGTCCCGCCGTGAGGTGGCGAATACCCATCATCAGAAATGGAGGAATGGTTTCGACGGCGTAGCGAATCCCGAGATAAGTGGAACCCCAAATCAGATAAATCGCCGCGAACCCCAACATGATCTGCGTGCGGGACGGAAATGCAGACCGACCAGCACGGGCTTGGCTCGCGTTACCGATATTGAGCACTTGTCCATTGCCTATCAGGGCCATGATTTGCCTGGGTTGATCGACCAGCATAGAGGTTCTCCTGACCATCTAAAGGCGGTTACATGGTTAGATCGTAGATCGATCTATCTAACTTGTCAAGTTGGTTTTCATGGTTATATAAAATGATAAGGTAGTCTGAGATTGATATGTCACCGTTCAGTCAAAAATCACCGTTCGAATTTACCGGGGGAAACCTCTGTCTGGATTTCGCTAATACGATCGATCATCGCGGCAGCGCGCGCGCAACTGAGCTTTTGACCGACTATGCGCGACTTGTGCGCTGGGGTGAGGAGTCGTCAGCTGTGAGCAGGAAAACTGCAGAGAAGCTTAGCAGCCTGGCGACTGAGTCTCCGGGCAATGCCCAGCTAGTGGTCCGCCGCGCGGTTCAATTGAGGGATGCGATTTACGATCTCTTCTCCGCGGTTGCGCAACGAAGAGGCATTCCGAGCACAGCTTTGGGCACGGTGAACAGAGCTGCGCAAGTCGCAGCAGAGCACGCCCAGGTTGTCTCAACCAATAGGCATTTCACTTGGGACTGGGTCTCGCCGGAAAGCCACCTGGATTCGATGCTCTGGCCCATTGCCCGGGCCGCCGCGGAACTGCTCACTTCTGAGGACGTAGGCAACGTTCGCCGGTGTGCTTCTGCAACCTGCGATTGGTTATTCCTCGATAAGACCAAGAATCATCGGCGACGCTGGTGTGACATGAAGACGTGCGGCAACCGTGACAAGGCGCGACGATACTATCAGAAGCAAAAGGCGGGTTAATTTCGGTTCTTACTGGGTTTCTTCGCGGTGTCGGAGCCACTCGAGAAACATCTGCTCCAAAGGCTTGTCATAGCCCATCATCACGTGGCGAATCGTGTGTCCGCTGACGAAATGACAAACCTCTTCCGCTAAGTTCTTGGCGTGATCGCCGGCACGTTCCAGCGATTGCGTCATGAAAATCACCTGCAGGCTTGCGCTGCGCTCCAAACCCTCGGGATTTTCAATGTGTCGAAGGAAAATAAGATTGCGCAGACGGTCCATTTCCGCATCGGCCCGCAAAACCTCGACGGCTTTCTTCACATCGCGGCCAGAAAATGCTTTGCCCACATCGTCAAGCATTTTCTCCAGAACAGTCGCCATGCGTGTCAATTCCCGGGTATCCTGAGGATCCAGTAGGCCGTTTGCGGCTTGCGCACTGCTGCCAAAACTCAGTAATAAATCCCCGATGCGCTCTAAGCCGATCATGAACTTCATGCATGCAAGAAGCTCACGCGCTTCAGAATCGCTCACACGCGTGATGGCTACGGTTACTCCGTCATCAATTTCCTGATCTAGCGTGTCGAGTTCTTTTTCTTTGTCACGCAGGCTGCCGAGCAGTACAGATGAGCCGATCGCGATACCTTCTGCAGCCGTGGCTGCGGCTTCTTTGGCTACGCGGCAAGCTTCTATGGTACGAGTGACCAGATGGGCGTAGGGACGTTCGGGGGTAGGCGTGTTCGCCGCAGCAGTGCTCATAGCAGCATTCTTTTCCCAAACTGGCTGATGCGGAACTCCAGTTGAATTTTGCAATTTGAGGGAATCTTCAAACACGTTAACAGCATAGGGTTGGCAACCGCAGGACGTTGTTAAAGTTCCGTAAATTCTGGAACACTTTCACGGCTACCTTTCGCCGGATCAACGTCGATTGCAAACGGAAGGGTAAAGTAAAAAACTGAGCCGTGATTGAGTTCACTCTCGGCGCGGATCGTACCGCCGTGAGCGAAAACGATATGCTTGGCAATGGCCAATCCCAGACCGGTGCCACCGGACTCGCGCGAGCGGGCCTTGTCTACGCGGTAAAACCGTTCGAACAAGCGGGGTAAATGTTCCGAGGGAATACCGGCGCCAAAGTCGCGTACATAGAATTGAACGCCATACTCCGAAGGTTGCGCACCCAACACCACTCGGCCGCCGGAAGCCGCGTACTTGATGGCATTGTCGATAAGGTTGGAAAAGACCTGATGAATCGCCTCGCGATCGGCATCAACTGGCGCTTCTGTTGAATTCTCTACCTGCAGTTCAATGCCCTGCGCTCGCGCGTTTTCTTGAAAGCTTTCCACGGCTTCGTTAAGCAGTTCAAGCGGACTTGTAGGCTCTACATCGAATTGGTGCTCGCCGGATTCGACTCTCGCCAATGTCAGCAGGTCCTCGGTTAAACGCGACATGCGGCTCGCATTCTTACGAATAATTTCCAGAAATTCCCGCGAATGATTTCGTTCACTGTTACTGTCCAGCAGCGTTTCGGCGTAACCCTGAATCGATGTCAGGGGAGTGCGCAATTCGTGAGACACATTCGCAATGAAGTCTCGCCGCGTTTTTTCCATCCGTTCCGTTTCGGTGAGATCGCGAAGAACTGCAACTGCGCCTCCGCGCGGCATTGGCGCCGCCGTTACATCAAAAATGCGGCCGGGCACAATCGACCCCGCCCTGCCTGTAACTACCTGGCGCGATTCGTTGGCACTGCGGATAATCCGCAAGAAGTCGGGATCGCGAACCGTTTCCACGACTGGCGCACTCAGACGAGTGTGCTGCAGGTGGTCCATTCTCCGATTGGCCCATTGCACGCGGTTATCTTCGCCGATGGCGATGACCGCGTCTTCCATGCTATTGAGTAAAGTTTCCAACTCGCGTTGGCTGGTTTGCAGGGCTGCGAAGTTCTTTTCCAATTGCCGCGCCGTTTTGTCGAGGGCGGCCGCGAGCTGTCCAATTTCGTCGCCGGACCGCTCTGAGATCCGAGCCGCCAAGTCCCCGGCGGCGATTCGCTCCGAGAATTGAACGATCGTTCGCAGCCGGCTCGCGGTGAGCTGTGCGGCTACACCGGCAATTAGTAGGGCTGCGAGAAACGCAATCCAAGAGCCGAGAAGCAGCGTGTTGCGGCTCCCGGCCATCCCTGCGGACACATTGGAAAGTGGATAAGCCAGCCTTACGGCGCCTCCCGAAATCGGGGCGGCTGCGTACAGATAGGGAACTCCCAGACTCTCGCTGCGTCGCTGGTCCATGCCAGCTTGACCTCTCAAGGCAGCAGCAAACTCTGGTTCCCGAGCGAGATTTTTTAAGGAATCGGGTGCTACCTCAGAATCCGCAAGGGCCTGTCCGGAGCTGTCGATAATTGTGGCCCGAGCACCCGCCGCCTGGGCCTCCTGTGACGCTATCTCCTGCAGACTGGCGCTGCGATCATGATTCACACGATTCGCAAACATTGCAGCTTTGTCGCGCAGATTGCTGGCTGTTATTTCTCGGAGAGAATCCTCCCAAGAGCGGCGAATGGAAATGTCGAGCGTGACTGTACCGGCGACAATTACCAGGACAAAAGCCGCCAGCAGCTTGAAAAATATCCTGTTTCTCACTTCGGAGCCTCAAAGCGGTAACCGGCCCCACGTACCGTCTTCAGATATCGTGGATTTTCTGCATCAGGCTCGATCTTCTCACGAATCCGGCGTACATACACGTCCACCGAACGAGGAGTGACGTATGCGGTATCTCGCCAAACCGAGTCCAGGAGCTGATCACGGCTAAAGACACGTCCAAGGTGCCGGGCGAAGTAATCCAGCAGGCGGAACTCGGTTGCCGTGGTGGTTACCGGCTGGCCTCGAACCGTCAAGGTCATCGCTCCGGGATCAATCTCGATCTCACCTACGCGAATTGGTGATTGTGAGAGCGGTCGCTCAAAGCGCCGCAATACTGCCTTGACTCGGGCCACCAACTCGCGCGGGCTGAATGGCTTAGGGATGTAATCATCAGCACCCAATTCGAGCCCGAGGATGCGGTCAGCTTCGCTGCTTTTCGCTGTTAGGAAAATAATGGGTATCGCAGCCAGCGACTGGGTTTGCCGGATCTGACGGCAGAGTTCCAGGCCATCTTTCCCGGGCACCATAATATCCAGGATAAACAGCGTCGGCCTTTGCCGTTCCGATTCGGCCAGAACCGTGTGGCCGGTAAGGAAAAGCTTGACATTGAATCCCGCCGCCTCCAAATGGTGGCGCACCAGACGCGAAATATCGGGGTCATCCTCGACTACAAAAATGCTCGGTCTCACGAGAACATTGTAGCCGTGCAGCTGAATTCCTGTGCCGTTTGTAACCAGATTGAAACAATTCCACTTACCCGCGCCGGAAGGCTTTTTGGGGGTTTATCTCAATGAGCAGGTTCGCGTGGCGGTCCAACCAAAAGCTTTTCCGCGCCGGAATTACCGTTGTGGCACTGTATTCGGTAACAATGGCCGGTCCGATGAACTTCTTCCCGGGTCTTAAGGATTCCCGGGCATAAACTCTGGCCAGCACCTTCTGGCCGTTGATCTGTATGGGAATGTGCTCTGCACGAGTCGCAGAAGCAACGGGCAAACTCGAGGCCGCACGTTTTGCCTGTTTCGCCCCAGTTGTTTCTATAGTCGCTCGTAAACGTAGAGTAACCAGCTCAATCTCGCGACTCGGATAACTGTAACCATAACGCGTCTGATGTTCGCAACGAAATGCCTCGTGCAGTCGACGTGTGTACGGCACATTCAATTCGTATCCCTGCCCGCGATAGCGCACATCAACGCTTGAGAGGTAGTTAACATTGCCACTCCAGTTTTCGCGACGAAAATTCTGCTCGGCCTTGTGGCGTAGCACACGGAACTCGCGATCGACGCGCTTCAATGGGAGTTCGTGCAGAGCTCGCCAGAGAACCGTCTTTGAGTAATCCTTGACGACATCGCTTACCAGGATGCCGAACGCAGAAAGTGCTCCGGGAAATGCTGGCACAATCACCAGCGGAATATTCAGAGATTCGGCCAGTTCACAAGCGTGCAGGCCGCCTGCTCCTCCGAAAGCCACCAATACGAATTCTCGCGGGTCAAAGCCACGCTCAATCGAAACCACCCGAATTGCCTTTTCGATTGTGGCGTTCACAACCCGAATCACTCCGCTGGCGAATCGCTCGAGGCTGAGCTTCGGAGCATTTCTCTTCAGCCATCCAGTACAGATTCGGCGAGTCCGTTCGAGGTCTGGCTTGAAATCCCCACCAAGGAAGTGCTCAGCGCGCAAACGGCCAAGAATCAGATTGGCATCCGTGACGGTCGGTTGGGTGCCCCGCCCGTAACAGATCGGCCCGGGGTCAGCGCCGGCGGATTCGGGTCCGACTCGGAGAGCGCCCGCAGCATCGAAACGAGCAATCGAACCTCCACCCGCTCCAACCGTATGGATGTCAAGCATCGGTACACTGACCGGCAGTCCAGCGATTTCAGACTGGCTGCTGGGTTTCGCTTCACGGTCCACGAGCGCCACATCGGTCGAAGTCCCACCCATATCAATGGAAATGATCCGCTGAAATCCGCTACGCCTTGCCATTGCCGCCGCTCCGACCACTCCGCCCGCCGGGCCGGACAGCAACGTTCGCACAGGTTCACTCGCGGCAGCGTCTATGGCAGTTATGCCACCATTAGATTGCATAACAAACACAGACGTTTTGCCGCTTTGAGCAATACGCTTTTTCAGGTTTTGAAGATAAGTCTCCATGACCGGCTGCAGATATGCATTCGCTACAACCGTGCTGGTTCGTTCGTACTCGCGAAATTCGGGAAGAATTTCATGAGAAATCGACATCGGGATTCGCAGCTTCTTCAGTGCTTCTGCAATTCTCTTTTCGTTTTCCGGATTGGCGAATGCAAACAGCAACGAAATGGCGAGTGATTCTGGATTGGCGGCCCGGACAGCTTCCGCTACGGCTTTCGAATGGTCGGTCGCGACCCGCTGCAGGATTTTGCCGTCATATGCCGTACGCTCACCTACTCCGAACCGTAATTCTCGGGGGACTAACGGTTCAATTCGATCAAAGAAGAAGTCGTAAAGTTTCGGGCGAGCTTGTCGTCCGATCTCGATAACATCCTCGAAACCCGCAGTCGTGACGAGAGCCACCCGTGCGCCTTTGCGCTGTAACACAGTGTTAGTGCCGACAGTTGTACCGTGAAGCAGGATCAAGGAAGGTGCTGATCCAACTTTGTTCACGGCTTCTGCGATTGCGCGGGACGGATCACCGGGCGTGGAGAATACTTTCAGCATCCGAAGTTTGCCCCGTTCTACCCAAACGCAATCTGTAAACGTGCCACCCGTATCAACGGCGACACACAGATGCCGAGGGAAAGCGTTGCGTTTCATGCCAGGCAAACCGGAACGCTAGGGTAACATCTGGGGGCCCGAATTTTCGGTGCGAGGCCATGATTCATGCGCTATGACTTTCTGATCGAAACCTATGCGACCGAACGCCTGAAGGTGGTTAGCGTATGGAGCGAATTTAGAGATGAAGATCTCCCGTTTCGGCCACGAGCGGATGACCCCCGCGGACGCAGCGTGCGGGAGCAAATGGTGCATCAATGCGTAAGCGAGGACCTGTGGTTTCGCACTATGCTTGGCGTGGACGTGGGGGCGCCTCCGCTACCGCAACAGGAAACGCGCTTGGAATTTATGAAGCGCTATGCGGAAGATAGCGGAAGGCGGCTATCGGCTTTGCGCCGGACAGAGGAACTCTGGTGGGAGCAGAGTGCGAAATTTTTTGATGTGCAACGCTCGCGTGCGTGGATCGTGGTACGCCGAATCGCCCATACCTCACATCATCGGGGACAGCAGATGGCCACGCTGCGCATGCTGGGTCGTGATCTGCACAGCAATTATGGACCAACTGCCGACACTGGCGGTCTCATGCAAAACCATGCCCCGACCATTTACGCCTATTCCAGTTTGGACACTTTGCTCAGCGCCGAGGCAACTCAGCCGGCAAAAGCACTTCTTCCTGGTCCGACGGCTAAAGCCGTGACAGAAAGACCCGACCCGCAGTAAGCATTGTGCGATCTCTACTCCGATTGATTAACGTCAACATCACAGTACAACAACGCGCGCAACAGACTTTTGTGCACGTGCGCTTGTATAGTGTCTGCCGAGTCAAGAAAGCATTGCTTGTAAATTTATTGTCGTTTCTGCAGAAGTGACGTGACGTGTTTCTGCGCTCCGCGTCGAACCTGCAACAAGGTTGGACAAATGTGGGGCGGGAGATGAAGTTAGAAAATTCAGCACGAATGTTGGTTCTGTTGTTTGCAGTTACTAGTATTGGGACCCGTTGCATAGCCCAAGAGTTGTTCGATGGTCCCGCCAAAGGACTGGAAAACTGGTCTCGGCTGTTGCAGAAGGCCAACAGCGGAGATCCCGGCGCGCAATTCCGAGTCGCTCTCGCGTATGAGATTGGCTCGGCCGTTCCGCGCGATTACACTCAAGCTGCGAATTGGTACAGGAGAGCTGCAGAGCACGGATATCCGGGAGCCCAGAACAACCTGGGCGGGCTCTACTCGCGTGGATTAGGCGTGCCACAGAGCGATACGGAAGCGCTGCGCTGGTATATGCGGGCAGCCGCCGCGGGCCATCCCGCGGGGCAAAACAATGTAGGGTTCTTGTTCGCTGAAGGTCGAGGCGCCCCGAAGAGCGATGAAACCGCGGTCTTCTGGTACCGCAAAGCCGCTGCTCAGGGATATCCCGGCGCGGAAGCTAACCTCGGCTTAATGTACTCCAACGGACGAGGCGTTCCGGCGGACGTGAACGAAGCCATGAAGTGGTACCGGAAAGCAGTGAAGCACAATTTCGCTCCTGCGGAATTTGAATTGGGACGGATCTATTTGCATGGGACTAAAACCACGCCGGATGTGACCGAGGCGGTCAGATGGTTTCGGAAAGCTGCGCAGCACGGGTTAGCGTCGGCCCAGGTTCAAATGGGTCTTGCGTACTCGCGGGGGCAGGGCGTCCCGCGGGACACTACGGAAGCTGAAAAGTGGTACCGAATGGCAGCCGCAAACGGCTCGCCCGAAGCCGAACACAATCTGCACGTGCTTGAAGCGATGGGTAAAGACACACGACCCGATCGCGCCATCAGTTTAGAGTCAGCGGAGATCAACAGCGCTCCGTCACCAGTTTCCGACGGCATCGAAACCTTGCCACTGCGGCCATCTTCATTGCTTCGTCGAGAAGGCGAGCGATAGTAACGTCTTCTGTTCCATCTCGTGTGCCTTCGCAGAACCGGTTGATGGACTGGCGCTAGCCGAGCGTTTCACCGAAAGAACCGATCGGTCTCCGGCAATATGCCGCAGCCTTGGCAGCATATACGGGAGCGCGCCCATATTGGCGGGTTCTTCCTGCACCCAAATAATTTCGCGCGCGTCCGGGTGTCGAGCGAGTTCTGCCGTTAGTTCCGCCTCTGGAAACGGATAGAGTTGGTCCACAAACACAATCGCCGTCGATTCATCTTTTCGCTTTTTGCGCTCTCCCTGCAGTTCATGCCCGATCTTGCCTGTGCAGAGCACCACGCGTGCTGCGCCCGCACCCTGCGTGTCGGGCAGCACACTTAAAAGGCGCTGATGCGAAAAGTAATCGATCGGAGACGACGCATCGGGATG
>JAFAGX010000078.1 GCA_019237515.1 Acidobacteriaceae bacterium | reverse complement strand
GATCACGATCACCGCTCGCGGATGGATTTTTCGGATTTCTTCGATTTTCTCGACCGCGTGGCGGTCACGCGCGCCAATTTTTCTTAAATCTTCGCGCGGCATGCAATCCAGCCCGTAGATAGCGTCGGCGTGATCCCGGGCCGTAACCAGCAAGTCATAGAAGGGCAGCCAGTCGTATCCCCAATCCGAGTCAAAGCGAATGCGTTCCTGCAATTCCTCGGGGCTGATCTCCCGTCTCCACCACTCGTCCAGCACATGCTGATGGCGAGAGAAGATGCTCTCCACCCCGAGCACAAGCGGACGATCCCCGACCTGTGCTCGCTGTTCCAGCAGCATTGCGGCGTATCTCTGGGCTGCTGGCAGAGCGTGATAGTCGCCGACCAGAATAATGTCGGCTTCGTTGATTCTGGTTGCGAGTTGCGGAGAATCCATGACGCTCTCGTATGAGCGAAAAGCATCCCTGAAATCCCGCAGGTACTTGCGGCGGCACGAACTATCGTTGGCTCGTACTTCGCGCTCTACTCCGGCCAATGCACGCAATTGGGCCGCATTGCGTCGCGACCCGAGTGTGGATGTCGTGGCCATTAGATTCTGTCGTCGGTCCTTAGTCGTTCTTCGTTGGCTGTAATCGTTCCTCTAACAGGCCGATGGCCAAGTAATAACGCCTCATCAACTCCTTGACTTCGCCTCTCCGGCATCCCTATGCTCAGAACTCGCCAGGAGCACGCTTGCCCATCCCACCACCGCGGAACCTTACAGTCGCGACTACCGGCGCCAGCGGCAGCATCTTTCTTAAACACTTGCTGCTTGCCATCCAACGCGACGACAGTGTGCAGACCGTCAACTTCATTGCGTCCGATAGCGCTCTGCGAGTTATGGCAGAGGAGCTTGACGTCGCCGGCCGCAGTAATCTCCTCGGCCAGCTTATCGGCAAGAACCGGCACAAGATTCAGCAGCAGAACAACAGCGATATCGGCGCTAACGTTGCCAGCGGTTCTTATCCGGCCGACGCCATGCTGGTAATTCCCTGCAGTGTGGGGACGCTGGCCCGGATTGCCAATGGAATCGCCTCGCACTTGATCGAGCGGGCCGCCGATGTTTGCCTTAAAGAGAAGCGCCCGTTGGTGCTGTGCGTTCGCGAAACCCCGCTGAATAAAATCCATATCCGAAACATGTACCGGGCTGCCGATGCCGGAGCCACGATCTTTCCGCTGATTCCGGCCCTCTACAATCGACCTGCAAGCTTGGATGTCATGGCGCGTGAGTTCGCGTACCGCGTCTTAGCCCACATTGGCCTGCCTCAGCCTGACGCCTACCGCTGGAAGGGATGATTTTTCAGCAACTTACGCCAGCGTCTTACTTTGGGGAGAATCTCAGTGTAGGACTCTAAGGAAGATCACGGACAGATTACGAAGGGAAGGTGGCCGACAGGGTGTGCCGGTGGCGAAGAAACGGAGAGCCGCGAAAGACGTACGCTCTATTCACGCGATTTTTACTTGACGCTAGCGGGAGCAAGGCATAGAAGGCTCCATGGAGCTATAGGGCTTCCCCAGCCTCTCACCGCCTCAGCTCCATACGGGCCCAATTTAACGTACCGGACTAGGGTGAACCTAGCCTTTAACTTCCAAACCAAAGAAAAGATCACCTCGCGATCTGGCCAAAAATGCGAGGAGGAGATGAAGATGAAAACCCGGATTGTGACGATTGCGCTATTCGTTCTGATTGGTGGGTTGCTATCTCAAGCGTCTGCTACGACCAGCACAACGGATGGCGATGTTTACGTTTCCGCCCAAGCGGAGACGGGATCAGATGGTTCCTTCAACATTGATGCGATCTGCCCCAAAGGTAAAAAAGTCATCACCGGAGGCTTTGAGATCCTCAGCGGCCCTTCGCCCAACGCGGTTCTGCTGTCGTCGGACACCTTCCATTTCCATGGCGAAGTGGCGGATGGCTGGCAAGTCATCGGATTTGCCCTCAGTAATAGCACTCCGACAGTCATTCGAGTGATAGCGAGCTGCACCTGTGCGAAGGAAAAAACAGAATAGGGAGAGAGTCAAACGAACTACCTGCCTTCCGTAGTTTTAAGGAAGGAACAAGCAAGCCGCAGGCGGAGCGTCAGGCTTCCCATAGTCCTGACGCTTCCTTTTTTTCTGCGCCGTTAAGGAGTACCTAGCAAGATTCGGAAAGCCGAACCAACCGGCGAGCAAGCGCGCCGGCGCGCGATTTCGTTTTGCCTGCCCAGGCAAGCGTGACGAAGAATTGCCATTTCACTCAGAATCGTTTTCACCTAAGACCAGACATCCTGCGTCACCCTTTGCAATGCATTTTATGAGATGATCTTAGGAACGCATATTGCTTCGATTCCATGACTTCCCAG
>JAFAGX010000073.1 GCA_019237515.1 Acidobacteriaceae bacterium | reverse complement strand
CCGGACACCAAAACGCAGCAGATGGCAATAGTCTTTCACATGGACGCCGGACCTCAGGCACGAGTTGGGAAAGTCAGTGCCAAGTGTGACCCTACGTGTTCAGTGGCGGAAATTCAGCAAATTGCAAAGTTGAAGCCTAAGGAACTGGTCACGATCCAGACCAGCAGCCGGGCATTAGAGCGCTTGCGCAAACGTTATCAGAAGCGCGACCGGTTGCTGGCGCAAGTGCGAATCGCAGAAAAGTCATATCGATCCGAGACCAACACCGTGGATTACACGATTGAAATTACTCCCGGCCCCAAGGTCGAGATCGTTGCGCAAGGTTTTAAGCTCTCGCGGCATGTGATGCGACGGAACGTGCCTGTGTTTGAGGAAAACGCGATCGATACAGATCTCCTGAACGAAGGACGAAACAATTTACTCAACTATCTGCAGAGCCGGGGTTACTTTGACGCAAAAGTCGAACTCAAAGGCCCTCCTGCGAAAAACGGAGATCAACTGGATGTGGTGTACGTCGTGAACGCAGGGGCGAGGCACAAACTCGTAAATATCCAGATCGCCGGCAACCGCTATTTTCGAACTTCAGATTTGCGCGAGCGCATGCAGGTCCAGCCTGCCAGCCGTGTCTTCGCGTATGGCAGGTTCTCCCAACGTTTGCTCGCTGGTGACGTTCTGAGCCTGACCAATACGTACGTTTCCAATGGATTCCAAAACGCGAAAATCACGCCCGAGGTGATCGACGATTTCGCAGGTCATGAAAATGATGTAGCAGTGAAGTTGAGCGTTGAAGAGGGGCCGCAGACGCTTGTAGGTGACTTTCATCTGTCGGGAAACGAAACCTTCTCGTCCGGGCAACTGCAGGCTGAGATCAATACTGCGCCGGGACAGCCTTTCTCCGAGTTTCGAATCGCTCAGGACCGCGACAATCTGTTGAATTATTACTTCAACCATGGTTTCCCCCGGGCAACTTTCGACGCCACGGCTGCGCCGCTGCCAAACCAACCGAATCGGATGGATGTGACCTTTACCATCAACGAAGGCGAGCGGGTTTTCGTCAATCAGGTCTACGTTTCCGGCCTGGTGCATACCAGGCCCTATGTGGTGGATCGTGAACTGCAGATCGGCCCTGGCGATCCGCTGAGCCAGATTGATATGTTGCAAACCCAGAAGCGGCTTTATGACTTGGGGATCTTCAGCCAGGTGGATACGGCGGTGCAGAATCCCAACGGAAACGAATCCCAGAAGAACGTTCTTGTGGATGTTGAGGAAGCGAAGCGCTATACGTTCTTATACGGCTTGGGATTGGAGTTTCAGACCGGTCAGCCCAGTGCAATTGGGACCAATCAGGCGCTGGGCCATACGGGGGCGAGTCCACGGGCGTCACTTGCAATTACCCGGCTGAATTTCCGCGGCCGCGATCACACCATCACTTTTCGAGGAGACATCGGCAGCCTGCAACAACGAGCGCTGGTGAACTACGTGGCCCCGCGGTGGCTTGGCAGCCCGAACTGGAAACTTTCTTTGCTGTCGTTTTACGACAATACCATCGACGTAACCACGTTCACATCGCGACGCGCAGAGGGCTCGATCCAGGCAGAGCAGATCATCAACAAGGCCAGCACAATGGACTACAGCTTCACCTATCGCCAGGTCAAAGCCAGCAATATTTCCATCAGCCCGGTGGAAATCCCGCTTCTCGCATTACCGGTCCGAGTGGGCGAACCCGGGTTAAGCTACATCCGCAATACTCGCGACAATGATCTTGATCCGACGAAAGGAATGTACATCGCAGGAACTGCCGGAGTGGCCGATGGCCGGTTCGGGTCGGAGCGAGATTTCAGTCATTTGCTGATCCAAAACGCCAGTTATCACGCGTTTGGAAAGAACCGTCCTCAAGACAAGAAGTTCGTTTTTGCACGCAGAACTACCGTAGGGGTAGAGAATGCATTCGGCAATACGCTCATACTTCCGCCCGGCCAAAGCTGCCTGGAAATTACCGGCAGCACCTGTTCCCAACTCCCGGTTATTCCCCTGGCAGAGCGTTTTCTATCTGGCGGCGGAAACTCTCATCGCGGTTTCGGGTTAAATCAGGCTGGGCCTCGCGACCCAGTGACCGGTTTTCCACTCGGAGGCAGCGGGCTGTTTTTAAACAATATGGAGCTGCGTCTGCCCCCAGTCACGTTACCTTACGCGCAGGACAATATGAGTTTTGCGCTGTTTTGGGATGCCGGGAATGTTTTCACCGACGGACGGCTTATGCTGGATAACCTCGTGCGCTGGCGGCAGAAAAACCCAAGCATTTGCCAGCAGGATAGCCCGGCCGCCAAGCAATGTGACTTTAGTTATATCTCTAACGCGTTGGGAATAGGGGTACGTTACAGGACACCAATTGGCCCGGTTCGCTTCGATTTCGGGTACAATCTAAATCCACCGGCGTTTCCAAGTTGTCAAGCAGCGCCAAGCTTTACTGGCCAGCAGCCGTCCAGTTACTGCTCACAGAATAGCTTGGTCAATAGTAAGCCAACGCTGCCGTATTTTTTGCCGCAGCACGTTTCGCATTTCAACATTTACTTCAGTATCGGACAGAGTTTCTAGTGAAACGAAGGTTCGCCATCTCGGTCTGTACCATTTTGCTTTTGGCCGCGAGCCTGCCCGTGCCCGCTGCAGAGGTGCTGGACCGCATTGTGGCCACGGTGAATGGACGCATCATCCTGCAAAGCGACTGGGACACAGCTATCCGGTATACCGCGCTGATCGATGGCCGTACCATGGATCAGCTTTCAGCCGATGATCGCAAAGCTGCGCTGGACCGCTTGATCGATCAGGAATTGCTGGTGGAGCAGATGGGTTCGTCGGATGCACAACACGCCAGCGATGACGACGTGAAGCAGCGGCTGCAGGAAGTGCGCCAACAATATCCGCAGGCCCGGGATGAGCAGGCTTGGCACAGCGTAATTTCGCAGTATGGTTTTAGTGAGAACGAACTCAAACAGCGCATCGCGTTGCAATTGGAGCTGACGCGATTGGTAGATGTCCGCTTGCGGCCGGGTGTGGACATCGACCTGCAAACTATCGAGAGTTACTACAACCAAGAACTCCTTGCCCAATTACGCGAATCGGGCGCCAAAGAACTCCCCCTGGCTGAAGCCAGCCCCAAGATCAGAGAATTACTGACCGAACAGAAAGTCAATGAGTTGCTCGTGGCCTGGTTACAAAATCTGCGGTCCGGAAGCGACATTCAGACCGAGGAGCCTTCTTCCGATTCGCGGAACTCGCGATGACCCCTGGCAGTACACAATCCAACTGGCGCGTGCGGTGGTTGAAATACCTGCTGATCGTGACGGCGGCAGGCTTACTTTTTCTCTCGGTCTTTGCCTGGTACGCCACAACTCCCTCCTTTCAACTGATGGTTCGTCGCCGCCTAGTGGCCGAGCTCGAGCGAGTCACCGGCGGCCGCGTCGAGTTGGGTGGTTTTCACACAATCCCGTTTCGCTTGGAGCTGGATGTACGCGACCTCACCATCCACGGGCGTGAAAACCCGGGAGATATGCCGTTGCTTCACGTGGACCGTTTGCTGGCTCACGTGAAGCTGATTTCTGTTTTAGGAGCCGAATTCGGATTTCACTCGGTGCTGCTCGACCGACCCGTTGTGCACATCATTACCTATCCGGATGGAACCACTAATCGCCCTGTGCCGACAGCTGTAACTGCAAACGCCAAAGCGGAGTTAGAGCGCCTGGTCTCTTTTTCCATCACTCGGCTGGAGATTCGCCAGGGTCAGGTTCTCTGGAATGATCAAAAGATTCCGCTGGATTTCGCCGCCGATGATATTTCTGCCAGACTTCATTACTCATTTTTGCACCAACGATATGACGGGACGTTGAGTGTCGGTAAAGCGGACACAAACATCGCCAGTTATCGCCCGGTTGCTTGGACCGGTGAAGCACAATTTCAGTTGAGTGATGATGGAGTGATCTTGAATTCGCTCAAAGCCACTTCCGGACGATGTCACGTAACTGTCCGCGGCCGAATGGTGGATTTCAACAACCCCAGCATAGTCGGAGAGTACGACATGATCGCCGATTTTGGGGAACTGGGCGCGATCGCACGCCAGCCGCAAATCCGAGGTGGCACTCTGCATGTCACGGGCGGAGGATCATGGTCCAGGACTGTGTTCTCGACCACCGGCAAACTGCAAGGTAAGGATCTGGAATGGCGTGAGGAGTCGTTCCATCTTGAGCGCGCAAACATCTCGACGCAGTTTACGGCTAATCCTCAGCGGTTCACATTGTTGGATTTGAAGGCAATTTTGCTGGACGGAGAAGTGACCGGCGAGGCACAAGTATTCAACTGGCAAGGCACAACCCAGTTGAAGCGTGCCGGAACCGGCGAGCAGAAGGGAAGCGTTCGTCTCACAATTAAGGGAATATCGGCTGAGGCGTTGGCTTTGGCTCTGTCGTCCAAGGCCCGTCCGATCTCTCGAGTGAATGCGGCCGGCACCATCAACGGCTCTGTGGACACGCAGTGGAAAGGCGCACCCCGGAATGCGGTAAGCGAGCTGAAGTTGAATGTTGTAGCGCCGCAGAACACTCGGCCCGATCAACTGCCGGTGACTGCGCAACTGGTAGCGAGTTACCGCGCCGCAGCGGGCGAACTGGAA
>JAFAGX010000682.1 GCA_019237515.1 Acidobacteriaceae bacterium | reverse complement strand
CTGGATGCTGGAGCACCGAAAACGCTTGGGCTCTATTTCATGTATGACGTAAAGCAGGTGGACCCAAGTGAGTGGTCTTCACCGCCCTGGGCGGCTTCACTGATCGAAAAGCCTGGTCTGGGCACGGTAGTCGTCGGTCGAGGCGCGGTGAACCAAAAAGGGCCAGAAGCTTCCTTTATTGCCGCGCTGCATGCTATTCGTGCAGCCGGGCGCAAGCTACCCGTCAATCTGGTGCTCGTAGCGGAGGGGGAAGAGGAAATTGGCTCGCCGCATTTTCCGCAGATCGTGCGACGCCCAGAAGTTCTCGCTGCTTTGCGTCCTTGTATGGGAATTTTCATGCCTTCCGCCGAGCAGGACCTTGACGGCATGGTCACAATGACCCTCGGAGCTAAGGGTGTTGTGGAACTGGAACTGGTCTCGAGTGGCGAGCGCTGGGGACGCGGACCGCGCCACGACGTTCATTCCAGCAACAAGGCCCGGTTGGACAGTCCGGCATGGCATCTGGTGGAAGCTTTAGCGACCTTGGTCTCTTCCGACGGCAACGATCCTGTGATCGAGGGCTTTGCAAACAGTGCGCGACCTGTCTCCGCAGAGGAAAAGGCGATGATCGCTGCGGCAGCGCAGCGTTTGAACGAATCCGTTGCCAAGAAGCAACTCGGCGTCGAGCACTGGGTGCATGACGTCAGCTGGCAGGAGGCGCTCGAACTTTTGATGTCGCGGCCAACCGTAAATATCGAAGGATTGGTTGGTGGCTACACCGGACCAGGCGGAAAGACCATCCTTCCGCACCGGGCCGTCGCCAAAATCGATATGCGCCTCGTTCCCGATATGCAAGCTACTGAAGCTTTGGCCGCGCTCAAGGCTCATCTTGCAAAGCATGGATTCGGCGACATTGAAGTAAACATGACCGGTGGTTACGATCCCAACAGCACCGCGGCGGATGCCGCATTGATTCGCGCTCAAACTGCCGTATACAAGCGCGACGGTATCGATCCAATCATGTTGCCGCGAAGTGCAGGTTCCTGGCCCGGCTACGTGTTTACTGGCGACCCATTACATCTCGCCGCCGGTCATTTTGGCCTCGGGCATGGCAGCGGTGCTCATGCGCCGGATGAATACTATGTAATCGAGTCGAAGAACGAAAAGGTGCAAGGCATAGACGGCGCGGTGCGGTCGTTCGTGGATTATCTGTATGAAGTAACAAGAACCGCGTGAGTCTTTGGCTATACCTGGCCCTCACAAAGGGAACTAAAGACGGTTCGCTATCCTTCGGATGGTCATGAATAATCATCCAATGCGATTCATAAGCGCAGAGGAAATCGCCAATCGCCTAACCTACGAGAAATGCATTCCCATTGTGCGGGATGCAATGATCGCGTTTTCAAAGCGCCAAACCAAGCAACTCTTGCGCTCGATCCTTCCGCTCTCCGAAGGGCGCGTTCTCGGGATTATGCCCGGCGCGATGGGTGCACATGCCACGTTCGGCGCAAAGCTGATCAGCGTGTTCACCCAAAACTTCGACCGCGGCATGCCATCACATCAAGGCCTGGTGGTGCTGTTCGATCCCCAAACCGGTGCGCCAGTATGCGTCGCGGACGCCAGTACCATCACCGCCATCCGCACCGCCGCAGCCACTGCCGTTGCGACCGATGCTTTGGCCCGCAAAGAGGCCCGTACTCTGGCTCTGCTCGGATACGGAGAACAGGCAGCAACTCACGCCCGAGCGCTTCGCAAAGTCCGCGATGTTTCATCGATTACCGTCTGGGGAAGATCTCCCGAACGCGCCTGTGCTTTTGCCGAGCGGATGCAAACGGAACTTAATTTGCCGATTCACACCGCGAAAACCTCGAGAGAAGCCGTCGCAGACGCCGACATAGTTTGCACACTCACGTCAGCCACGGACCCAATCCTGAACGGGGAGTGGCTGAGGACCGGCACACATGTGAATCTGGTAGGCTCCGGTTTTGCCGGCCCGGCGGAGGTGGATAACCAACTCGTCGCGCGCTCGCGTTTCTTCGTCGACAGCCGCGAAGGCGTTATTCAGCAAGGCGGCGAATTTCTGCGCGCCAAAGCGGCCGGCCTGATCGGAGACGATCACATCGCCGGAGAGATTGGCCAAGTGTTGGCCGGCGAGATTGAAGGGCGACGCTCGCCGGACGAGATCACTGTCTACAAATCTCTCGGCCATGTCGTGCAAGACCTGGCAAGTGCCTGGGCGCTCTATTCAGAGCAGGAATAAATCAACGCCTTGCGAATACACGCCCAGTGGCCGGACGATTAGCAGGCTTCGCTCAGATCAGGATCACAATGCGCATGGAATACGTGCCTTGCGATCAAATAACCCAAAACGTTCCCGACGAATAAATCAGAAGCCCAGTGATCGTGTCCGAGGAATCGGCCAGCGGTAACCGTTGCTGCCGCTCCGTATGCCAGTACTTGTACCCAGGGCTTCGGGTATTCGTGGGCGAGCACTGTGGCCATGGCCGTCGTGAACATGGCGTGCCCGGCTGGAAATGAGGTGTTGACCGAGTGATTCCGCCAGAAGCGGCCGTTATTGGTGCCTACGCCAGGGCGCTCGCGAGCTGCCAGAAGTTGCATCGGAGTGTAGACCAGAAACGTGTCAGCTAAAGTTTCCAGCTCAAGTTCACCCGTCTCTTTTGCGTGGGGGTTGTCAGTTTTAATTCCATATACCCACAATGTGACAAGGCCGCCACTCAATGAACCCAAGGTGATGTTCGACAGATTGCTGTAACGGTTGTAATTCACATTGGGAAGTTGTCTTTCGATGTGGCGATCAGCCGCGATTAGTCCACCGGTTGAAGCCAGCACCAACGCGTCCCACTTGAGATTGGAAACCTTGAACGGAGCTGAATAGATTTCCTTTTCGTCCTCGATTCCTCGTTTTATGCTCCTCACAATCAAACCGTGTTGCTGGCTCGAATCACTCGACGCTGCACTTGAGTCGCTGCCAGAAGCATCCACTGGCAGGGCCGACAGATGTGCGATATGAATGACATCGCGGTCACTGGGCTTGTCAGATAACAACTGACAGGGTGCTGAGGTCGTATTCAAAACCAGTGCAAGCGTCAGGGTTCCTAGAAGGCTAGCTTCGAATTTGTGCAAATTGCGAGTCCTCCGCCAATAAATCGGCTACATAGGATGCAATCCGCAGAATTTCGTTCACCTGGATCAGGCTGGATTCGGATCACGGTCCATCAGGGCGGGAAAAGGAGAAAACCAGGGAACCGCCGACCGTACCCCCACCGACGAGTGGGTTGACCATAATGCGCCGTTTCGCGCTCGCGGAATGATGGTTATAAACATAGCCTCCGATCAAATACCCGGCCGCGCTACCTACCAGTACGTCGCTGGGAAAATGTTCGCGCCCGCCAAGGCGTTCGACCGCAGTCGCAGCCGCCAAGCCATAGACAGCGACTTTGACTTCCCATCTCGGATATTCATCCGCCACAACATGCGCAAACGCGAATGCCAGGGTCGTGTGTCCGGAAGGGAAAGAATCTCCGGCAGGATAACTGAAATGTTCCGGCCAGAATTCTCCGGATTCGTTTGGTAAGGCGGTGGCGCCGGGGCGAACACGGTTGGTAGCGTATTTCAGCATTTCGGTGAACAGGCCCGCGTCGGCCAAAGCCTCGCCGGCCAGAAGTCCCGTCTCGCGCAAATGGTCATTATGCGTGATCGTTCCCGCGATCCAGGCCGCACCCAGGCCAGCGACAGGCGCGTAAATACCGGTGAAGTTTGAGGCAGTACGGAAAGCACTTACTTGCGAAGGGTTGGTGCTGATCTGATTCACCGCTTTGCGGTCAAATGCAAACGCGGTGCCGGTAGCTGCGGCTAGCGGCAGCAGCCACTTCAAATCCTTTTTCTGGATTCTCCGCGGGCTGGTTAATATCCCAATCTGGTCCTTCCCAATCGCGCTAATGCAGCGAGCAGGCGTGCTCAGCTCGCAATCGTTTGATAAAGCCGGAAGTTGCTGGGCGAATCCGCTCGCAGACAGCAATAGGACCGAAACTATTGAGATAGAGGAGCTTTTTTTAAGGGAAGTCAGGTAAACCAAGAGGCTGGAATTCATGCGAGTACAAACCCACTAAAGAAGCGTTACTACAACAATAGCTGGTATTCCGGGTTTCGGCAACGGCGTGCTAACTCAGCATTGCAACAATGGGGAAGTCGGGCCATGTTATAGTGAGCAGTGACGGGGAGGGTTATGAGCTCGCCCTACGGGTTGCAGCTTACCGAAAACTGTCTCATCTGCAAGCTCCGCCACACGGGCTTCTTCTGCGAACTTCCAAAAGGCCCGCTTGAAGACTTAGAAAAGATCAAATACGCCAGCGCCTATCCTCAGGGCGCGCTCTTGTTTTTGGAAGGGCAGGCAGCGCGTGGGGCTTACATCATCTGCTCAGGCCGGGTAAAGCTTTCGACTACCTCTCGCGACGGAAAGACCCTAATCCTGCGAATCGCTCAGGCGGGTGAAGTATTGGGTTTGCATGCGACCGTTTCTGGCAAGCCGTATGAATTGACCGCAGAGACGCTTCAGCCATGCCAATTGGATTTCATCAAGCGCGATGACTTCCTGCGCTTCTTACAGAATCATGCGGATGCCTGCCTGAATGCTGCGCAACATTTGAGCCAGAATTGCCAGGATGCCTATGAGATGATCCGGTCGCTAGGCTTGTCCCACTCGGTCTCAGAGAAAGTTGCGCGGCTGCTGCTAGAGTGGGCTGCCGACGGTGAAAACACGAAAGAAGGGATTCGCATCAAGGTATCGCTCACCCACGAAGAGATGGCGCAGCTCGTCGGCACGTCGCGCGAGACCGTGACTCGTGTTCTTGGAGAATTCCGCGAGAAGCATCTCGCACAACTGCGTGGCTCTACCCTGATGATTCAAAACAAGGCTGGCTTGGAGAGGCTCATCGGGGCCTGAATCGTTCCTTCCGGTATCATCTTCTCTTCTGAAATGTCTGAGATTACTTTCTTGCCTGCCGTTTCCATGGCAGAAAAAATCCGCTCCCGAGAAATCTCATCCCTCGAATTAGTCGAAGCTCATCTGGCACGCATCGCCGACGTTAATTCGAAGCTGAACGCTTTCGTGCAAGTTGATGTGGAGGGTGCACAAAAACAAGCGCGCTTGGCAGACGACGCGGTAAGCCAAGGCTCACGTATCGGGCCGCTTCACGGGGTTCCCATCAGTATTAAGAGCTCCATTTCAGTCGAAGGCCTTCGCTGGGAAACCGGAAGCAAGTTGCGACAGGGAATCATTGCTGACATGGATGCGCTGCTCGTGGCCCGGTTGCGAAATGCGGGAGCAATCGTTTTGGGAACTACCAATTGCCCTGAGCTGCTGATGGCGTGGGAGACGGATAACCTGCTCTATGGGAGAACCAACAACCCCTGCGATATATCGCGGACTGCTGGCGGTTCCAGCGGAGGAGAGGCAGCCGCGATCGCTTCCGGATGCTCCGCAGGTGGCGTTGGCAGCGATGGCGGTGGATCGATTCGAGTGCCTGCGCATTTCTGCGGAATTTGCGGGCTGAAACCTACGCCGGGCCGCATCTCCAGTACCGGACACTTTCCGACTTCCGTCGCTCCGTTCGCGTTGCTCGGAGTCGTCGGGCCCATGACGCGTACAATCGCGGATTTGAAGGTTTTGTTCGAAGTGATGCAAGGCCCCGAAGACGGTGAGCCGCTCGCAGCGCCGGTTCCGGTGCGGTGGCCCAATCTTCATCACTTGAAGCAGATCAGAATCGGGTATTTCGAAGACGATGGCCGAACGCCGGTGACATCGGAAACGCGCGCGGCTGTGCGAATAGCAGCGCAGGCGTTGAGCGGTGCAGGTTTCGATGTGCGGCCATTTCGTCCAGAAGGTTTGCAGAAAGCGCAACAACTGTGGTGGCAGTTTTTTGGAGTTGCAGGCGCGATGATGCTGGGTCCAATGCTGAAGGGCAGGGAAGACGAACTGAGCCCGATTCTGAAACAATTTGCAACGCTCACGGCTGCCGAAACGCCGCATAGTGCTCAGTCATTGCTGGATACCTGGATTGGCCGGGACGTTCTGCGAGCCCAGATCTTCGAGCAGATGCGCGAGTATCCGATTCTGCTTTGTCCCGTCGCTTCGATTCCCGCATTCCGCCACGGCGAACGCCATTGGATCATCGACGGCAAGCGCGTGGAATATCTCGACGCCTGGAGCTATTGCGAGTGGTTCAATCTTCTCGGGATGCCGGCGGCGGCTGTGCCCATTGCTCGTTCTCCTGAGGGATTACCCATCGGAGTGCAGATTGCCGCGAAGCCCTGGGAAGAAGAGGTTGTATTGAGCGTTGCGGAAGCGCTCGAAAAAGAGTGCGGCTGGAGCATCAAAGCTCCCGAACTTTTACCCAAATCTTGAGTAAACAGAAGTCAGGGAACCTTTTCGCTCGCAGCCGAGTTCGACAAACCGCAAGTGTCAGGTTGCTAATCCAACTTCGCACTGGTCGCACTTTTTACTCGCGGCTGTACTGGCCTCAGTGGTAGCGCTGGTACGGTCGTTGCGTGGTTTAAGTGCCCCGGCCAGCTAACAGCCCTCTCCTTAGGTGCGCCGTACAGCTCAGGGTGGATGAAGTAACCACGCTCTCGAACATTCTTTACTTGCTCAACTACCAACGGATTGGCTTTGGCGTATGCGTCGTTGCGAATGGCAGTGACCTGCCAGGATACCTTGCCGCCCGGACTACCTCCCGCGATCTTGAAATGACTATTGGTGACTTCTTCAGCTATGTACAAGCCAGAACCGGGCAGACCGATTGAAGTCAACTGATATCGAAAATCGCCGTTTAGAGCTTCAAACCAATTCGGCAGCTGCACGACTGCTTCTCCTCTGCCATCGAGTTTTGCGTTGCCGCTATAAACGTCCAACATCTCGGAGGACTCCACGGATGCATGAAGTAAATAT
>JAFAGX010000171.1 GCA_019237515.1 Acidobacteriaceae bacterium | reverse complement strand
TTTAGTAACGTCACCAACGTGACCGGAGGCTTCGACGCCTGGGTCGAAGGCAAGCTCGCCATCGAAACTGGAGCTCCTGTCGGCGTCTAGACACAAATCTACGAAAACGCCCGAATGATTCGATCATCATCCGGAGCGGGATTCGCGCTCTGGGATGGGATATCGCTGGTCGAGAAATACAACGAACCATCCGAAGCTTCCACCACGTCCCGAATTCGTCCAAACTGGTTTTGCCAGAGAATCTGCTCGAAGGTGATGGTCGTACCTCCCGGCTTGTCGAACTTCAATTGATGAACGTGATGGGCATAGGTATTCCCGTCAAGCCCCAGCACAGCGAATAGGAAACTGCCATCCCAACCCGGAATTACGCTGCCCTGGTAAAACGTCGCTCCGGAAGGTGGCGCCGTCTGGGGATAGAACAATTTGATTGGATCGACATAAGCCGGGTTATGGCAGATTCCAACACAGTTCGGCCATCCGTAGTTTTTACCGATGTAAATAATGTTGACTTCATCATTCGATGTCGGTCCGTGTTCGGTTTCATATAGCTGTCCGGAACTGTCCCACGCGAGCCCCTGGGGGTCACGATGGCCATAGGAATATACGTAGGCATTCTGGCTGGGAAACGGATTGCCGCTGGCCGCTGTACCATCCAGATTCATGCGAATGATTTTTCCATCCCAGGATGATGGATCTTGCGCCGAGGCGGCGTTGGTGTGATCGCCAATCGAAAGATAAAGATAGTGATCCGGAGAAACTCTCAGGCGTCCGCCGGTGTGATCGAAATGGCCGCTGGTCACGGGGTAATCCAGCAGCACTTTATCAATCGTCCCTACATTGTTGGCATCTACGATGACTCGGTCGACTCGGCAATGGGTGGTGGTGTCTTTCAAGCAGAAGTGAAGATAAACGTATCCGTTGGTGGCAAAGTCAGGATCTAGGTCCATTCCGGTTGTTCCACCTTCGCCTCCAACGGTCACACTCGTGAGGTCGAGCACTGGCGTAGAGACCAGGCCGGAACTCGTGATCACCCGCAACCTGCCCGGCTGTTCAGTGAAGAACAGCCGTCCGTCCGGGGCGAAAACCATCGACCAGGGTGTTTCCAGATGTGTCGCGACGATTTGCGTGTGAAGATCTTTATCTGTGGCAGGCGAAACGGATCCGCCGCTGCCTGAGCCCCCACTGCTACCCGAGCCTCCGCCACTGCCTGAGCCCCCGCTGCCTGAGCTTCCACTGCCTGACCCGCCGCTGCCACCGGAACCGCTCGAGCCGCCGGAACCGCTCGAGCCGCTCCCCGAACCACTACCTCCCGATCCCGCGGTTGATCCACCTCCCGAGCCACCCGATGAGCCGGAGTTTGGCGAACTGGAAGTGCCCGAACAGTTGGAAAGGTAAAGCAACATCAAAAGGCAGGCCAGAAGACCTAGAAAGCGCACTGAAAATTTTGGCAGCATTTGTGATCTCCCAGCGGAAACGGTTCTCGATTTCGATGGGAGGCAATGGATGCGAGTTGTCCAAAACTCCCGTCCAGAGCGGCTTTCCGGTGCTTTCAAGGCCTGGTTTGTTGTGAAATTGCGGATCGTGAGTAGAAGTGGCTCTGCGAATATCCGGCTGGAAGGGTTATTTTTCCGGAGCCTTAGGCGGAGCTGCAGGGCAGCCTAGGAAGACCCTTTTTCCCCGCGACGCATCAGCAGGTAAGCGCGGATGAACGGTTGCAGATCGCCGTCCAGCACCCGGTCCACATCTCCCACCTCGATCTTGGTTCGATGGTCTTTAATCAACCGATATGGCTGGAGCACATAGGATCGAATCTGCGAGCCGAAATCGATGTCGAGCTTGGAATCTTCGATCTTCTTCGTAGCCTCGCGCTTCTTCTCCATTTCATGTTCGTAGAGCTTTGATCGCAACATGCTCATCGCGCGGTCCCGGTTCTTGTGCTGAGAACGCTCGTTCTGACAACTGGCAACAATTCCAGTCGGAATGTGCGTGATACGCACGGCCGAGTCAGTCGTATTGACGTGTTGCCCGCCCTTGCCGCTCGACCGGTAAGTGTCGACCCGAATTTCTTCTGGCTTGATCACCACCTCGATGCTGTCGTCGATCTCAGGCGAGACAAACACGCTGGCAAACGACGTATGCCGCCGTTTGGCCTGATCAAACGGTGAGATTCGTACCAACCGGTGCACACCAATTTCGCTGGTCAGCAACCCGAACGCATATTCGCCGTTTACAGCAAACGTGGCCGATTTCAGGCCTGCTTCTTCGCCCGGCTGATAGTCATACAGCACGGTTTGAAAACCCTGCCGTTCGGCCCAGCGCAAATACATGCGCAGCAGCATGTCAGCCCAATCCTGCGATTCTGTGCCTCCCGCGCCGGGGTGAATCGTAACGATGGCATTTCGGGCATCGTTCTCGCCGGATAGCATTGTCTCGGTTTCGAGATGGTCAACCTTCTGCCGCAACGAATCGATTTCGCGCCGCAAGTCGGCGTCGACTGATTCGCCTTCATGTGCCAGTTCAAAATACGCGGCAATATCATCGGTGCGCCGGATCAGGTCCGCTTCGGTCGACAACATGTCGTCCACGCGTTTCTTCTCACGCATGACTTGCTGGGATTTTTGGGGATTCGACCAGAAGTTCGGATCGGCAGTTTGCTTTTCGAGCTCGGCTAATTGCTGGCGCAATTTGCCGCCGTCAAAGATACTCCCGTAGTTCCCGGACCTTGTCTTTCAAGTTTCCGTATTCTTGTTCCAGTTCTTCAACCATCGTTATTGCTCTACTTTATTCGGGATTGCAAAGCGCAGAAACAGCGCCGCTACAGAAATTATCGCACACACATATGCAAACCAATCGCCATGCCGGGTGTAGAAGGTGGTTTCGCTAATCAAAGCATACGGTGCGGTTAGCGCTGTACGCACCTTGCGCGGCACTGTGGCTACGGCACGCCCATAAGGATCGATAGAAGTCGTCACCCCAGTATTCGTGTCGCGTAGCAGCCAGCGTGCGTTCTCGACAGCCCTCATACGTGCTTGTTTCAGATGCTGAGCATAGGCCCCGCTATCGCCGTACCAGCCGTCGTTCGAGATATTCACGAGTACCTGCGCGCCCTCAACGGCAAACTGCCGAACTTCGTCGGGAAATATCGATTCATAGCAAATGAACACTCCCAGCTTTGTGCCGTCTGCTCCAAGCGGGCTCCGAGAAGTCCCCGCGCTAAAGTCGCCAACTTCTTTGGTTAATCCTCCGGCAAAAGCAAACAAACGTTTGAACGGCACGTACTCACCAAAAGGTACGAGATGCGCTTTGTCATACCTTGAAACCCACTCGCCAGCAGGGCTCACGAGTTGCGCCGAGTTGTAAATAGTTGTCGGCTGCTGCGGATTTTGACTGGCATTCGTAATTCCGACGCTGCCCGCCAACACCCACGTGTTCGCTTCCCGTGCGATGCTGCTTAACGCGTTTCGGAACAACGGATCACTGGTATAAAAGGGCGCTGGCGACTCCGGCCACACGATGAGATCAGGATGGGCCGACGATTGCGTCGGATTTGGCTTCACGCTCAGCGCGCTCAGCTCTCGTAGAGTTGTTTGGTAATAGTCTCTTGTCCAATCAGCTCCCTCGAGAATCGGAACGTTCGATTGCACGAGAACGGCAGTCTTGCCCGGCTGCAGCGCGGGTGCCGGGACTAGTTGGCCAGCTTGAAGAACCACGGTGGCCGCGATTGCCGCAATGAGCAGCGGTTGCTTTCTGTTGCGGTGCACAAGGAAAACCGCAGCCCAAGCCGTGCTCACAATCATGATTTCGAAGGACAGCCCGTAAACTCCCGCCGCGGCCGCGATTCGCGCGAGCGGAATGTTATCAACTTGGGCGATACCGAGCAGATCCCAAGGGAATCCGCTGATGCGTGTGCGCGCCAACTCCACTGCTACCCATGCCACTGGAGCCAAGACCAATGCTTTCCGACTGAATGGACTTTCATCGGCCAGCAAACTGACGAGCAGCCCGAACAGGCCGTGATAGAGACCCAGGTAAAGGCAAAAGAGAATCAGGATGCCTACGGCGGCCGGCGCATTTACGCCTCCATACTGTCGCATTGTGCTGTAAACCCAATAGCACGTTCCGGCGTACCATAGAATTCCACAGCAATACCCAAGCACAAACCCCTGCAGAGGTTTCGCGGGAAGCAGTTTGATGCCTGCACGTAATTGCAGCGCGCCCGCTTGCCGAGCGCGCAATAACGCGATCAGTAGCGGCGTTACTGCCACCCAGCAAAGGATGTAGAGGTTCGGTAACGGAAAGATCAGGATCTGCAGCCCGGCTGAAAGCAGCATCAGCAGCCACGCACGGTGATGAATCTGGCGCACAAACCAGCATAACAAAGGCTTCAGGCTGCTTAGCATTGCTCTCAGCTGTTCTTTGTTACTCACTTCTCCTAGAATTCAGACCATGAAGATCCGCTTCGTTCTAATTTCCATTTTGCTTGCTTGTTCGGCCGCATCAGCCGCGCCGCGAACCATGCGCCTCGACTATTACCACACCGGCAACGACCACCAGGAGACCTTCTCTGTCGATCGCATCGTGATCGAGCCGCTCCCTTGGCCGGGCGATCTGTCGAAAGCCATCGACGACACGAACATGGGTGCTTATTTGTTCGAGGTTCGGAGTCAATCCGACAACCGTCTTCTCTATTCGCGCGGATTCAGTTCGATCTTCAGTGAATGGGTTACTACCGACGAAGCCAAAAATGCCAGCCGCACGTTCTCAGAATCGCTACGTTTTCCAGTGCCCGATCAGCCGGTAAGAATTGTTCTTAAAGAGCGCGAGCAAGGCGAATTTCATGATGTGTGGACTACGACTGTTGATCCCAAGAACAAGTTTATCGACAGCTCCCTTCCGCCATCGCCTGGTCCGCTCCTCACAATCCAGAAGAATGGCGAGCCTCCCACCAAAGTCGATTTGCTCATCATGGGAGACGGCTACACTGCAGCAGAGCGCTCGAAGTTCGAAAAAGACGCGCGGCGCTTCGCCGATATTCTGTTCAGCCGCACGCCATTCCGCGAGCACCGCCAGCAATTTAATGTTTGGGGGCTATGTCCGGCAGCGCCGGAATCCGGCGTCTCCCGCCCGTCTCCCGGTATTCACCGCCGTAACCCTTTAGGCACAACCTACGATACTTTCGATACTGAGCGCTACATTCTGACCACGGAAAATCGGGCTCTGCGTGACTACGCTTCCTACGCTCCATACGAATTCATAGAAATTCTGGTGAACGATCGAACCTACGGGGGTGGCGGCATTTTCAATCTTTACGCATCCGTGGCTGCCGACAATCAATGGTCGCCCTACGTTTTTGTTCACGAGTTCGGACACCACATCGCTGGCCTCGCGGACGAATACTTCACTTCTGATGTCGCTTATCTGCCGCCCACAAAAAAGATCGAACCTTGGGAGCCAAATGTCACGGCACTGCTTGATCCGACCAATCTCAAGTGGCGAGATTTGGTGACTGCGGGAACTCCGATTCCAACGCCGTGGAAGAAAGAGGAATTTGAAGCTTCCGAGCACCAGTTCCAAACTCAGCGCCACGATCTCCGCGCACAGAACCGCCCCGAGTCAGACATGGAAGCGTTGTTCGCGAAAGAGAAACAGCAGGAAGACTCATTACTCGCGCACGACCAGTACTCTGATCGTGTCGGCGCTTTCGAAGGCGCGAATTACGCGCCCAAAGGCTATTACCGCCCACAGGAAAACTGCATCATGTTCACGCGCTACGACGCATTTTGCGCTGTCTGCAGCCGCGCCATCGAGAAGGTCATCGCCATGTATTCGGATTGAGGACCAAATCACTTACTGACACCGGAGGCAAAGGGAAAGCAACGTGAGAAGCCCAGTCCAGTCAGTCGTTCTGGCGATCTACGTACTTTGCATTTACATCGCGCTTCCGATCGCTATTCTTGGTGGTTGGGTTCGTTGGACGAAGCAGCCAAAATCATGGACGGCGTTCTCGGTATTGTCCATGATCGGGTTCCTCCTCGCTACATTCTCCGCCCTGCTCGCGTTTGCAAGCCTGTTATATGCTCATGCGATTGGCGGGTTTCCGTTCTACAACCCTCGCCTGGTGCGGTTTTACCATTGGGGCGGCCGGTCGTCGCTGGCGGGGATCGGGCCGGGTATGATCGGCTGCTTCCGCCGAAATACGTTGCGCTGGTACGCACCAATTTGCGCCATCGGGGTATTCATTTTCTGGTTCGCTTCGGCGATTGCAGAATAGTGTAGCCAACACGCGTTTGCCTCATTCGTCCGCAATCGGATTTCTCAGCACACCCACTCCTTCAACCCTGATCTCCACCACATCTCCGTTCACAACCGGCCCAACCCCTTCCGGGGTACCGGTAGCAATCACATCGCCGGGCATCAGCGTCATGGCCTGCGTAATGTGCCGCATGATCACATCCAGGCTGAAGATGAAATCTTTCGTATTTCCGTGTTGCCGGACCTCGCCGTTCACTCGCGTTTCAACCTCAACGCCAGTCCACGGATCAACTTCCGTGCTGACCAGCGGACCAACCGGGCAGAAGGTATCGAACCCCTTTGCTCGCCACCACTGACCATCTTTCTTCTGTAGATCTCGGGCAGTGAAATCGTTCAGCGCGGTATAGCCAAGAATATAGGGGCGCACGTCCTCGTCAGGCCCGATCTTATGGCAGCGACGCCCCACAATCAGCGCCAGTTCTCCTTCATAGTCGGTGCGCTCAGAGATTTTCGGACGGTGAATTGTTTCTCCATGCGCCAGCAAAGAGGAATTTGGCTTGAAAAAAATCAGCGGTTCCTGCGGGACTTCATTGCCCAGCTCCGCTGCATGCTCACGATAATTTCGCCCTACGCACAAAATTTTTGTCGGCCGGACCGGAACCAGCAACTTTGCCTCTGCCAGCGCTGTTCGTGGAATCGCCTTCGTGGGCAGATCCTCCAGATCTTCTGCCCCTTCCGGCGGCTTCACCAAAAGGCGGGTAATCTCATCTCTACCAGCCACCGATTCCACTAACCCGTACTCAGCGCGACCACCGAATTCGAAGCGGCAATATCTCATCGACTCGTTCTCCCAACAAGCAAATCCAAAGCCGCTGCGAGAGTATTGAAGAAAGTCATTTCGCGCAAGCGAATTGGCTGCTCAAACGCGAATCGACATTGTGCCAAACCCAACCGGCCATTGTGGCATCGAACTTTCCATGTCTTTGGTCCTGCAGATTATCTGGCTGTTTATCCTTGCCATTCCGACTGCCTGCGTGGCTTGGACGATCACTCACGAGGAAGTTCTCCGTGAGCCCCGCGATTACTGCAAACAGCAAACCCGCTCGCACCATTTCGCACGCCGCAAGTTTTTTTACGTGTTTACCTGCGAGTATTGCCTGAGTCACTACGTCGCGCTCTTTTTCCTGCTGGTCACCGGCTACAAACTCTTATTCCCGGATTGGCGAGGTTACCTGATTGGCTTTTTTGCTCTGGTTTGGGTGGCCAATCAGTACATGAGCATCTACGCCAGGCTGCGATTGGACATCCAGCATGAACGAATTGAGATCAAGGCCGAGGAGGAGGAGATTAAGCGGCCGCAAAAAGCTGCTTGAAGCTGCGGGTAGTGTGGGGCCCTTACCGTCTGCGTGAGGGGGTGAGCAGAAGCGAAAGAGCCCCATCCTTGGGGGACAGCGCGTTATAACGCTACGACCCGAAATTGGAACAAAAAAAATTTCTTGTTACGAAATCCGAACAAACCCCGACCTCGCAGTCAAACTCCGCCTGCAAGCTCCCAACTCCGACAAGAAGTTATGCGGCCAGTTCCGGCTGCTGCAAGGAAGCCTCTTCGCCCTTTGTTTCGGGCACGAATACCGAGAACACAGCCGCCCCTATCAGCGCGAGTGCCGCAAAAGTAGAGAATGTTCCTTTAAAACCGATGTGCTCCAGCAGGAACCCGCTTATTAGCGGCCCAAAAACGCCTCCGGTAGCCAATGCCGTAGCAAATAGGCCTGCCAGGGTATTGAATCCCCCTTTGCCCCGGGTGAGATCAGCCGCCAGCGAAATCACCACTACTCCATAAATGCCGGCTCCAATGCCATCCAGAGCTTGCAGCCATACGACTGCTTTCGGGTTGCTGACCAAGGTGTAAGAGAGAATACGCAGCGGTAAGAACCAAAAGGCGATAGCCATGACCGGTTTTCGGCCCCAGCGATCTCCGTAGCGGCCGGCGAGCAACGAAACTGGCACCATGACTGTCTGTGCACTGAGGACGGTGGCGGTCATCAAGCTATCCGATCCGCCCAGCTTCTTTACGTACAGAGCAGTCGTCGGCAGGATTGGCGCATTGGCCAAATGAAAGAGAAAGATAGCGATGACTAAAGCCAGGACACTGCGGTCACGAAACAGTTCCTTGGTTGAGACCATCTGACAATTGCCGAGTGTCAAACCTGTTGCGATTTCTTCATCCAGGTCATCGGCCCGGATCAGCAATACCGAAATCGCGGCGAGCAGAGAACATGCTCCAACTGCATAGAAAACTGCGCTGACGTTGAAAAGCCTCACTAGTCCCATAGCTGCGACGGCCGCCGCAATGTTGCCTGCATGATTCCAGCCCTGGTTTTGTCCTGCCATTTTGTTCAGGAGTTCGTGGCCGACCAAGGCGAGCGCCAAGGCTCCCAGCAATGGGGGAAAGAAGCTCTGGGTTGCGCCCGAGATAAAGAGAAAGGCGTCCACCAGGCCGTGACTATTCGGAAGAAAGGGAATGGTTGTATAACATGCCCCAGTCAAAATGGCCGCCGCAGCAAACAGCAGGCGGCGGGACGAAACACGGTCGGTCAAAACTCCTGCCGGCGTTTGCAACACCAATGTTCCCAGTCCGGCCGCAGCGGTGGCGACTCCAATCGCCTCGTAATGCCAGCGGTGCTCACGCAGGAACACTCCAATAAGCGGCATGACAACGCCGACCATTTCCGCTTGGAAGAAATTGATCGCATTTAGTCCGACAATGCTCTGTGATGCGGCCTTGCGCCGCTGCTTGTTTTGGTCTTGGGGTGAAAGCATCACGGAAAACAAGAAACGAATCGGATGTCAATTCGAAGGGCGTTAGTTGTCTTCTGTGTGGCAAAAACATGGGACGGGCTTCACCCGTCCCATGTATTCGAAAAAATACGCAACTAACTGTAAAGATCTGTCACTGCTCGATGACGTCGCGCGATTGCAGGACAAAATCGACGTTTCGTTCCTGGTTCACGCGCACAGTTTCGCCTATATCAATCTTCTCCAATGGAAGAGATTGCTCAGCTCCAGTCGCCGAGACGCAATGCATCTCGCCATTCTGGATCCAATACTCCCTGGCCAGATAAGCTGCGCCTCCTCGAAGTGCAATGACGGTCATTTGTGGTGCTGACCCTGAGGTGGTCACCGGGGTCGCGGCTACGGGCTGGGTGTAACTAGCAGGCTGGACGACCGTTGAAGGTCGAATGACTGGCTGCGGACTCGCTAATGCTCCGCTGTACCCATAACTGCTCGGAGTAGCCCATGGCGGCATAGGAACCGAATTCCGCGCCGTCGGGAACGGCAGCTCAATGTCCTCCATCAGGCGCAGTGAAACCCGAGTCTCACCTTTGAGTGTGGGAAATGGTCCGCGCGCAGGCAGTGTCACCACTTTTATCGGCCAAAGTGGCGGAATCATCCACTCCACCGCATCCCGGGTTGGGTGCCCTCTCCCGCGAATGTCACCTTGCTTATCAACCTTCATGTGCGGTGCGGAAATGATTTTCGTCGTGAGCGGCAATTCTTGCGCGCCAGGCAGGATAATGCGATCGAATTCAAGCTGGATCCAACCCTTTCCTACAAAATGGCCCGGATCCTTGTAATCCTGCAAATGGCCGCTGAGCATGGCACCACGTGGAAAAACGGAATGCCCAAATGATCGGAGCGAACTCAGATGACAGAGAAGCGGATCTCCGACCATCGCAGTCTTGGAAGAGAAGTTCGGTTCGTCGATCGTGCATTGCAGAATCGTGCCAGCGGGGATAAGGTCGCGCGCCGCGGCAGATTGTGCAAACACACTGAAGAAAAAGCAGAATGCGAGGGTCAGAACAGGTAGCTTTCGGGGCATGGCGCCTCCTGAGAGACAACTGGAGCGCGCCCCATAGCTCGCATAATCGAGCAGAGCCGGACTATAGCACGAGTCAGTTAAATTCAGAATGAGGAAAAAGGCTCCCTATGACGACCCCTAAAGGCTCAACTACTAGCTGGCCCTCTTCCTCTGCCACCAATGTTTCTTGGGAACTGCAGGCTGAACCTCCTCCTCAAATATGGGAGTGTCGCTAAGCCCCAGAAAACCTGTGGGTTCATAACTGAGGTGCACAACCGCCGGCACTCCGGGACGAAAGTGGGCCAGAAGAGCCTTGCCTGGCGTGGAAGAAGGCAGAATGGCAACACAGGGTTTCGAAAGCTGGAGAGCAGCCTTCAGCGGATCCCCTGAGCGGAGTTCGGCTGGATCATCGCCGAATAGCTGCCGAATCGCTTCGGCGGTGTCGCGATCGAAGGCAATCCAGCGGCTCACGGTAGCTCTGGGATGCCAAACGTTCGCTACTGGCTGCCTGTTCTTCGAATCCTTGTCTATCGAACTTCGGCCAGCTGCGTCCGGAGTTTGTGGGTTGCCCGGAACAGAGTGTTCTTAATAGTTCCTTCGCTCGTATTCAGAATACCGGCCACAGTGCGCAGCCGCAGCCCGTGGTAATGCTTCAATTCAAAAACCACTCGCTCCCGAGGCGAGAGTCGTTCCATTGCGCGGCGAATGAACGCCCGCAGTTCACGGCTCATCATGCTGCGCTCCGGGCTTGTCCCAGCCCGCCGATCGGGCAAACGATCCAGGACTTGCTCTTCTTCTCCATCCGAACTGATCGTCGTGCTCACATCGCGAACACGGGACGATTTCTTACGCAGGTGATCCAAACAGAGGTTGGTCACAATCCGGTAAATCCATGTGTAGAACGAGCACTCGAAGCGAAAGCTACCGAGGTTGATGTAGGCGCGCAGGAACGCTTCCTGATAAATATCCTGGCCGTCTTCCTGAGATCCGGTCAGATGCACGGCCAATCGAAGCACTGCCCGATCGTACTGGCGCACCAATTCTTCGAACGCAGCCGTATTGCCCATCTGCGCCTCCCGGATCAGCAACGTGTCATCAACGCGACCCGGTACAGCGTTCGCTCGTGGTTGTCCTTGCAGCTGTAACGCGTTTTCCACTTGCCATCTCCCCGCAACAACTCACCCCACAAATTTGTAGCCGGTGCCGTGGACCGTCAGGATGAACCGAGGTTCATCTGGCTTGGGTTCAACCTTCTGCCGTAATCTGACGATGTGCGCGTCCACGGTTCTGGTAGTCGGAAAGTGCTCGTAGCCCCAAACTTCCTCCAACAACCGATCGCGGCTGAGCGTCTCGCCTTGATGATGAAGGAAGTACTTCAACAGTTCGAACTCCTTGGAAGAAAAATCCATGGACTTGCCTTTTCTTGAGACTTGGCAATTCCGGAGATTCACTTCCACTTCTCCAAACGCGTACTTCTCCTGCGTCTTGATCGCTGTTCCGGCGCGGCGCAGGACCGCCTTCACTCGCGCCAGCAATTCGCGAATCGAAAATGGTTTGGTGACATAGTCGTCGGCGCCCAATTCCAAGCCAACCACTTTGTCGACCTCTTGCCCACGCGCCGTCAGCATGATGATCGGGATTCCGGGCTTCTTCATTTTCAGCTGCTTGCAAACGTCGAGGCCGCTCATCCGTGGCATCATCACATCCAGGATCACCAGATCCGGGGATTCGCTCAGAGCGCGCTCCAACCCCGCAACCCCGTCGGGCGAGCTGATGACCTGGTAGCCTTCAAATTCGAAGTTGTCACGCAACCCTGCCACCATGTTGGGCTCGTCTTCCACAATCAGGATCTTGGTCATACCCAATCTCCGAACTCAGGCGGAAACCGCTTTACTTCCACTTACCTGCCCATTCACCGGCAAAGTAATCGTGAACTTACTACCGCGTCCTGGCGCACTGTCGACCGCGACCTCACCGCCATGGGCTTGAACGATATGCCGCACCAGCGACAGCCCCAGCCCGCTTCCTTTCGTGTTATGAACCAGGGGATCACCTACGCGATAAAACTTCTCAAAGATTTTTGCTTGTTCGTTGGTCGGGATTCCGATGCCGTGATCCTCGACCTCCAACTTCACGGATCCGTTGTCCCGAAACAGGTTCACGCCAATGAATTTCTGATCTTGGGAATACTTCATAGCGTTGTTCACCAGGTTCAGCAGCGAGCGCGCTATGGCTTCACGGTCGACGCGCATCGGCGGCACATCCTGGCCAATCTTCTCTTCAAACGCGAACCCGTGCTGCTCAATTTGATAACGATAGGATTCCAGGGTGTTGTGTACCAATTCCCGCATATCAGTTTCGCGGAAGTCATATTCCTTGCGACCAGCTTCAATCCGCGAGAAATCAAGAATGTTGCTGATCAGCGCTGTTAACCGTTCACTCTCTTTGCGAATGATCGAGTAATACTCCTGGTACTTCTCCGGCGACTTCAACCGCCCCATTTCAAGAGTCTCGGCGTACAAACGGATAAGGGACAAAGGCGTTCTGAGCTCGTGCGAAACGTTGGAAACAAAATCTGACTTCAACCGCGCCAGCGCCATTTCGCGTGTAATGTTTCGATGAGTCAGCACGATCCCACCAGCCAGCAGGAGAGAAATCACCGCGAGAATCATGAAATCGGTACGAACAAAGTGTTGCTCCAGCGCTGCCAGTGTCGTACCCGGCATTTTGATTCCCAGAGTCAGGCCCGAGAAGGCGCCCTCCAGGTTGCGCTCCACCTCCGGACTTCCGCCATCCCAACCTCCAGAAGTTACAAGCGGGGCCATGTCATATTTGCCGCGGATCATCATCGCGACATGGTTTTTTTCGCCCTTTTCTTCCTGGTGCATCAGCATCGTGTCCAGAGTTTCGGGGAATAGCTGATCGTGCAGGTAATCGGCATCGAATACCAGCCCGGCAACCACTTTCCCTTTTCCGGAGGCGTCTCCGGTAAGAAAAAACTGCCCGGACTCATAAACTTTTTTGTCCCCGCGCGGCACCCAGTCATTAAAGGTATGACGTCGGCCTTTTTTCGACATGGCCTCCAACTCCTTCACCATGTCTTTGTATTCGATCTGCATCCAACCGCTGAACATTGCAACCATGTATTCGTTCTCACTGCGGTAGATCGGGTTCTTGAGCCTGTCCGGCTGAGTTCGGAGGATGAGGCCGGTCGCCGGGTCGTAGATAAAAAGGTGCGCAATGTAAGGATGCGCGGCCAGAATGCGATCTAAGGTCTCCGAGCAAGCAGAACCGGAGTTGGGAAATCCATCACTAACTTCATCGGTCAATTCGTAGGCCCGATGGTTCAGGTGCTTCTCGGTAATCAACAGCACCTGATTGAAATCGCGCTGAAACGCAGCCTGAATGCCACGGTCCCGCTGAACCGACTTCAAATGGACCACACCGAGAAATACCAACGCGGCGGCCGGCAGTACCACGGCTAGCTCCAAGGTCAACATCAGCCGGGTTCGCTCGTTTACTCGCCGCTTCAAACTCATAATTGCGTCCTGATGCGGACCGCGCATCAGCCTGGAAACAACATAGTCATTCCCCGACAGCTATGTGTCAATTGAGGGTAAAAAGAGGTAAAAAGTTGTGAACTGATTACTGGCGGTGTACTGGTAAGTGGAGCTTCATACCCGCTACCATCGGCGCAATCTGCGGTTTTTCCGATGGATCCGTTGGCTTCAATTTCGAGGTATCAACTTTCTCGACACCTCCTCGCATGTACGCGATCAGGAAGCGATCACACCCAAGCAGCGAATATTTGATCTGTTCAGGTATCAATGGCTTGCTGAGCAGAAGGTCAGCTGCGGCATGCGGGCCCGTCGGCGAAACGCCACTGTTCTCCACGACGAGCACACACGCACTCTTGTTGATGCGCAGCTCGCTCGCCGTTTTTAGCAGAAATTCTGCTTCCGGGCCTTCGTCCAGATCGGCCACAATCAGATCGAAATTCCGGCTGGTAAGTTCGCGTACCGCAGCGAAGATTTCGGTCGAGTGCTGAACCGCCAGATCCAATTCCCGCAAGGCTTGCAGCAGCGGATTGGCTGTTTCCGGGCGCGACGAGAATACGAGGGAGCGAAGTGACATCGCTTACAGAGTAGTTCTCTGTCATTGGGTCAGCAAGTAACGAACTACCACTGTAGTGCCAGATCGAACGAACATTACCTGCAGTGTGTTACCTGTCCTGCTGGACAGTTCCCCAAAGTCACCACTGAGGCATTCGTAAACAGAAATTGCCATTCACTTCCTCGCGCGACTAGAATCTTCTGCCGAACTCAGTTCTGCTTTCGAATGAGGCTGATTGAAAAAAGTCACTGCTATTTACCCCGGCTCTTTTGATCCTCCCACTAACGGTCATCTTGACCTGGTCGCGAGAGGCAGCAAGATTTTCGACCAATTAATCGTTGCCATCCTGCGAAATCCCGAAAAAGGCCCGCTGTTCACTTTGCCGGAACGCCGCCGCATGCTCGAAATCCTGACTGAAGAGTTCAACAATGTCGAGGTTGATACATTCGACGGTCTCATGGTGGATTATGCCTCGAAGGTGAAGGCA
>JAFAGX010000660.1 GCA_019237515.1 Acidobacteriaceae bacterium | reverse complement strand
CAATTTTTTGATCATGCAATTTTTTATGCCGCTCTCGGTTATGAGCGCGCGATCGTCGAGACGCAACAAACTTTGGCGAGTAAAGCGGTTTAAGGAGTCAGTGAATGTCGTGGGAAATTGAATACAAGAAGAAATTACGCAGGGCCGATGAGGCGGTGGAGTGTGTGAAATCCGGGATGCGGGTGTACATCCAGCCAGGTTGTGCTGAACCTGAGACGTTGGTCGAAGCGCTGATGCGCCGCGGCCCATACGTTTACGACGTGGAAATCGTCCACATGATGACGATGGGTTGCGCTCCTTACGTCGCACCGGAGATGGCGGGCCACTTCCGCCACAACGCAGTGTTCATTGGGCCAAATGTGCGCGAGGCCATCAACGATGGCCGCGCCGACTACACGCCGATCTATCTGAGCGAAATTGAGGAGCTTTTTGAGAGCGGAGCGATGCCGATTGATGTGGCGCTGCTGGAACTCTCGCCACCGGATTCGCATGGCTTCTGCAGCTTCGGCGTGGGAGTGGATACGTCTTTGACGGCGGCGAAATGTGCGCGGTACGTAGTTGCGCAAATCAATGATCAGATGCCACGCACTTACGGCGACAGCTTCATTCATGTGAGTGACATTGACATGGTCGTGGAGTCTTCGCGGCCGCTTTGTACCGCCAAGAAACATGAAAGCAGCGACATGCATATTGCCATCGCGAAGAATGTCGCAACGCTGATTGAAAATGGATCGGTGATTCAGACCGGCATTGGCGGGATCCCTGATGCGGTATTGCCGTTGCTTATGGATCGAAAAGATTTAGGTGTGCACAGCGAACTGGTTGCAGATGGCGTGATCCCGCTGATCGAAGCGGGCGTGATCAATGGCGCACGCAAAAATTTCAAGCCGCGCAAGATCATTGTCGGCTTTGTTCTGGGCTCGAAACGAATGTTCGAATTTGTCGACAATAATCCCATCTTCGAGTTTCATCCGACCTCGTACACCAACGATCCTCTCTTTATCGCGCGCAACGACAACATGATCGCCATCAACTCGGCGCTGGAAGTGGATTTGACCGGCCAGGTTTGTTCGGACTCGATCGGTACCTACTTCTACAGCGGCATTGGTGGGCAGGTTGATTTCTTGCGTGGCGCATCCCGATCGAAAGGCGGCAAGCCGATCATCGCTCTGCCGTCAACTGCCAAGGGGGGAACGGTTTCGCGAATTGCGCCGATGCTTTCGCCGGGCGCGGGAGTGGTCACATCACGCGGACTGATTCGCTACGTTGTCACGGAATACGGAGTGGCGTATTTGCACGGCAAGAGTATTCGCGAGCGGGCAAAAGCGCTGATCGAGGTTGCGCATCCCAGGTTCCGTGACGAGCTTTATCAATATTGTGAAAAAACAAAGTGGTTGCAACGGCCGGTGAATGCGGAAGCGGCGGTAGGCACGAGGTGAACCATGGGTCAGGCACGCGGGAACATAACCATTGATATCGACGAGTGCAAGGGCTGCGGGCTGTGTGTCGAATCCTGCCCTCCTCGGTGTCTCGAACTGGCACCGGAACTGAGTGCTTACGGAGTGCACCCGGCGCGCTATACGGGGCAGGATTGCACTGGCTGCGGCATTTGTTTCTATTGCTGCCCCGAACCGGGTGCGATCACGGTATTTCGCTTGGCGCCGCGCCTGAAGCTGGTTCCAAAGAATGCAGGAGGCGAACATGCGGCAGCTCTGTAAGGGAAATGTTGCCGTGATCAAAGGTGCAATTCTTGCGGGATGCCGCGCCTACTATGGATATCCCATTACTCCAGCCAGCGAAATTGCCGAAGCCGCGGCGCTATACCTGCCGCAGGTCGGCGGAACATTTTTGCAGGCGGAGAGCGAAGTCGCCGCCATCAACATGGTGTACGGCGCAGCTGCGGCCGGGGTCCGCGTCATGACCGCATCCTCAGGCCCCGGCCTCAGCTTGATGCAAGAAGGAATGTCGTACCTGGCAGGAGCAGAGCTGCCGTGCGTGATCGTCGACGTGGTGCGCGGCGGACCGGGGCTGGGCAACATCGCACCGGAACAAAGCGATTACTTCGCCATGGTCAAAGGCGGAGGACACGGGAACTATCGCAACATCGTGCTTGCTCCAGCGTCGGTGCAGGAGATGGCCGAGCTCACGATGCTGGCATTCGAGCTCGCCGATAAGTATCGGAATCCCGCCGTGGTGTTGAGCGATGGATTCGTCGGACAGATGCAAGAGCCTCTGGATCTGGAGTTTCGTGAGCCTGCGCTTACGCCGAAACCGTGGGCAGTACAAGGAACGCCGGAAACTCGCGCGAACCTGGTGAGTTCCATCTATCTCGAAACCGACGAACTGGAAGCACATGGCAGAGCCATGGAAGCCAAGTACATCCGCTGTCAGCGCGAGGAAGAACGTTACGAGCTTTATCGGACGGAGGATGCGGAAGTACTGCTCGTTGGATTCGGTATCGTGTCCCGAGTGTTGCGCTCGGCGGTAGAAACTCTGCGAGGTGAGGGAGTGAAAGCCGGATTGTTCCGACCGGTCACGCTGTGGCCGTATCCATCGGCAGTTTTGGCTGAGATGGCAGCCCGAGTCCACAAAATTCTGGTTGTGGAGCTGAGCAACGGACAGATGCTTGAGGATGTGCGACTCGCGGTTCAAGGCAAAGTGCCAGTGGAATTTTACGGCCGAGTTGGCGGGAATGTGCCGTCGGTTGAGGAGTTGCACCAGCAAGTGATGGACAGGGTAGAAGCGGTGGTTTAGGGCTGCGGAGCTTCGCTCCGCCGGACAGCCGAGGGCGGCTGTCCCTACGTGGGCATGAAAGAGGTATGAGAAATGGTGAATGAAAGCGAAACAGCGGTAATCGATGCCGAAGGCGGCAATCAAGAATATGAGGTGATTCACACCAAGTCGCCGTTGTTTTATGACCTCTACGAGCGCAAGTCGGAACTCAAGCATCAGACGCACTATTGCCCGGGCTGCGGGCACGGTGTGGCCCACAAGCTGATTGCGGAAGCGTTACAGGACCTGGGGGTGCAGGATCGCACAATTTTTGTGAGCCCGGTGGGCTGTTCGGTTTTCGCTTACTACTACTTCGACGTGGGCAACGTACAGGTGGCCCACGGGCGCGCGCCTGCTGCCGCAACTGGT
>JAFAGX010000262.1 GCA_019237515.1 Acidobacteriaceae bacterium | reverse complement strand
CTGATTCTCGACCACGTCGCTGGCACCAGCTTTTTTGTCGCTTCGACTTTAGTGCTTAACGATCAGCTGCTGCCTCACGCCGGGGGATCGACTCTCTTGTGGCAGCACTTGTTCTGGTTCTTCGGACATCCCGAGGTCTACATCGCGATCATTCCTGCCATGGGCATCGTCTCCCACGTTTTGATCGCGAATATGCGCCGTCCCATGTTGAGCCATCGCGTCCTGATCTACTCCATGGGCGCGCTTGCCGTGCTCAGCTACATGGTCTACGGTCACCACATGTTTGTCAGCGGGATGAACCCCATTTCGTCCATTCTGTTTTCATTCCCCACGCTAATCATCACCATTCCTTCCACGATCATTGTGCTGATCTGGATGGGCAGCCTGTACGGATCCAAACTCCGGATTAACACGGCATCTTTATTTAGCGTTGGCATGATCTCGATGTTCATCACCGGTGGAGTCAGCGGCTTTTTCCTGGCGCAGCCCTCTCTCGACATCATGCTGCACGCCACATATTTCGTGGTGGGACACTTCCATTTCGTCATGGCCGTATCGGCCATCTTCGGAATTTTCGCCGGAACCTACTTCTGGTTTCCGAAGATGTATGGCCGGATGATGAATGAGACCCTGGGCAAGCTGCATTTCTGGCTTACGTTCGTCGGTGCCTATTGCATTTTCATGCCTTTCCACTACATCGGGATGGCAGGCAACATCCGCCGCTATCAGGCGTTTGTCGACGACTACATGCAGCCCTTCATTCCCGTCCACAAATTTATGACCGTGGCGGCTCTGTTTACCGGGGCTGTACAGTTGATCTTTCTGTACAACCTGATTCACAGCCGCTTCTGGGGTGAACCAGCTCCAGACAATCCGTGGCAGGCGACATCGCTCGAATGGGCCACCCCGACCACCCCGCCCCCGTTTGATAACTTCGGCGGCAAACTTCCGGTTGTTTATCACGATCCGTACCAGTACGGGATCGAAGGTTCGACGGGGGACTATGTAATGCAGAACTCGCCTGAGCAGATCGAAACCGTACGAGATGAAGCTTGATCAACCGATAAAGAGGAATCTTTTCAGTATGGCAACAGTAGTTCACGAACCGCCAAGAGTTGAAGAATTCCGGAAGCCCTCAATTCCACGTCAGGACCGGGGCAACGGAGGCTGGCGAAACCTGGTTCCTGCCGGCGGCGATCTTCGCACCGTGCAAGAGTATGCTCCGCCTCCGGCATCGACTGGAATTTGGGTGGGCCTCTTCGCCATTGGGATGACCTTCGCCGCGCTGACCAGTGCTTTGGTCGTGCGCAAAGGCGGCGCTTCCGATTGGCGACATTTCACGTTGCCCTCGGTTCTTTATCTCAACACGATTGTGCTGCTCGCGAGCAGTGTTTCATTGGAAATTTCCCGCCGCCAGATTGCTACCTACATGGGGGGACTTCGAAGCAAGGTGACAAGTCCAGCCCGCTGGCTTTACGTCACATTAGCGCTTGGATTGCTCTTTGTTGTGGGCCAGTACATTGCATGGCGCCAGTTGAGCGCGCAGGGCCTGTATCTAGCCACGAATCCCAGCAGTTCTTTCTTCTATGTTCTCACTGCCGCGCACCTGCTTCACATCACCGGAGGATTAGGTGGCTTGATCCGGGTTATTCGCAAGTTGGGCAAGTCTGTTTTGAAGCGTAGCACTTTGGATGCGACTTCGAGATATTGGCATTTCATGGACGTTCTCTGGATTTACCTGCTCATGCTGCTGTGGGCGAAGTTGTAAATGTTGGATACAGGAGGCCTTGTGAGCCAAGCGGACATCACAATGGAAGGACATGTAGTTCCAGGCCTGACCGTAGGATTGCCGCCGTTTACGGTTCCGGCGAAAAAGATGGCGATCTGGCTGTTCATCATCGCCGACGCCGCCACCTTCGCCGCATGTCTGGTGGCTTATGGTTTTATACGCAACGGTACCCCCACTTGGCCGCGGCCCTTCCACAGCATCGTCAACGTAGCGTCCATGACTTTTATTCTGCTCACCAGCAGCCTCACCATGCTGCTCGGCGTGCGCGCGGCCAAGGCTGCGGACAGAAAAGCTGCGTTCATGTGGACGATGGTGACCGCGGCCCTGGGAGCCATCTTTGCACTCTTGCACATTCGCGAATGGCTGGGACTCATCGATGAAGGCATGCGCCTGTTCAGCAATCCTTGGGGCACGCCGCTTTTCGGAGCCTCATTCTTCAGTATCACCGGCCTGCACCTCACTCACGTGGTCGGCGGCTTTGTTGCATTGCTCGCCGTGGGGTTGAAATACAAGAATGGCCGATACAACGCCAGCGATCTAGAGGTCACGGGCTTGTACTGGCATTTCGTGGATCTCGTCTGGATGTTTGTCGTGCCTTTTGTTTATTTATTGAACCTGGGTCATTAAAGCTGAAGGAGCCAAATATGGTAGACGCACCCGATGTCCACCCGGCGGATCCGGCGGCAAGGTATACCGACAGCGTCGGAAAGTACATTGTGATTTATCTTTGCCTGATGGCCCTTGCGGCTGTGCAATTTGTGATCGCGTACACCCAAATCAGCACTTTCGCGATGTTTGCACGCATGCTCTTTATCGCTATCGCTGAGGCCGGACTTGCGCTGCTCTTCTTTATGCATCTCTGGGCAGAGAAGCGCGGCTTCTTCTTGTTCGTCGTGGTCTTCACAGGTTTTGTCCTATTAGCCATGCAATATGGCTGGACCGACAGTTTCCGCATGGAGATGGGCGCGCCCTACAGCCAGCCGAAAAATGGAGTTGTCCAGCAGTGAGCCAGCGAAGTCATTTCCTGCTGCTCTTGCTGTTCGCAGTGGCTTGCCTTGCATGGCCGCTGCCCGCTTTCGCACAGGGGTGTGCGCTCTGTTATACTCAAGCCGCTTCGGCTGGGGCGAGGATGATCCATGCGCTCCAGAACGGAATTCTGATCCTGGTTATTCCTTCGACACTTGGTTCCGTGGGCATGATTTTTATCTTGCGGTCAAAGCGCAACCAGGTGCGACGAACAGAGTACGAGCACACCACACAAGATTGGTAATATGGCGACCCAGGCACTGCCACATTCTATGGTTCTCTCCACCATCAAGGCCAAAATGGCCGACTATTACACCCTTACCAAACCAGAAGTAAATCTGCTGATCCTGATGACCACCTCCGCCGGCTATTACCTCGCTTCTCGCGGCCCATTGCGGATCGCAGGTCTGCTGAACACCTTGATCGGGACGCTCTTGGTAGCCAGCGGAACTGCCACTCTGAATCAGTGGATGGAACGCGCTTGGGATGGGCAAATGCGCCGAACCGCTTCTCGTCCCTTGCCAGCCGGGCGAGTAAAACCGTCAGAAGCCTTTATCTTCGGTGTCTTGCTTAGCCTCACCGGTGGACTGTATTTGGCAGTCGCCGTAAATGTCCTGTCGTCGCTACTTGCAATCTCCACCTTGCTCTCTTATTTGCTCATCTACACTCCACTCAAGCGCAGGACTCCTCTTTGTACGCTTTTGGGTGCTTTCCCCGGCGCCATGCCGACGCTAATCGGTTGGGCAGGAGCATCCGCCGCCATCAACCGGCAAGCCTGGCTTCTGTTTGCTGTGCTCTTTCTCTGGCAATTTCCACATTTTCTTGCGATCGCTTTGATGTATCGCGAGGACTATGAGAGAGCGGGATATAGAATGCTGCCCGGTTTCGATCGCGAGGCCCGATTTACCCGCGTCGAGATTTTTGTCTTCAGCGTTTTTCTCGTTTTCCTTACGGCTGTGCCCGGCGCTATTGTTTCTGGGGGTACATACAGCTTCCTGATGCTCCTGGCGGGCGCTTTCATGCTCTTCCACGTGCTGAAACTGTTGCAATCGGCTTCCAGAGCGCTGGCTAGCCGGGTGGTCCACGCCTCGGTGCTCTATCTCCCCGCCGTGCTGGCCATAATGATCGCCTGTAAGCGTTAATCCTTTTTCTTTTTTCCTGGGCTCTTATCTTTGGATTCTGGAACAAAGACTGCCAATATCTCGCGGTTTGGTGCCCGCCAAACATCCCGACTTTGTTACGAAATCAGAACAAATTGAGTGAACCCGCTTAGAATTTCCAGCATTCATGCCGTGTGCACTCGCAGAATGATGTTCTTCCCACAATTCAGCAATTACTTGTTATCATTGCCAGTCAATTTCGGGTCCGTCCAGGGAAATAAATATGCCAACAGGTGGACAGAATCTCAGGGCTCTGCGTGAACAGCTTGGATTGACGATGCGCGATGTGGAAACCGCGAGCACAAAAATTGCCGCCCGACACGGCAACGAAGAGTACGCCATTCCTCCCAGTCGCCTTTCCGACATTGAAACCAAAGGCATCGTTCCCAGTATGTTTCGGTTGTACTCCTTCGCTGTGATCTACCGCAGAGACTTGCGCGATCTGATGCGATGGTACGGCATCGATCTGAACAGCACAGCGGTAGACCTGGAACTGATTTCACCTCCGAAGTCTCATTTTTCCGAAGCCCTGGCGAATCTCTCGAACGTCCAGCTGCCGGTGCGCCTCGATCCCAGCTTCGACCCACAGCGCACCGCCAACTTCGGCCGCCTTGTAGAGCAGTGGGGATTGGTCCCGCTCGCGTACCTGGCGCAGTTTGCCTCTTGTGACTTCACCTACGGCTATATCGGCAGTGAAGATTGGACCATGTACCCAATCCTGCCACCAGGCAGTTTCGTGCAGGTCGATGAGACAAAAAACAAAGTCGCCGACGGCGGCTGGAGATCAGAATACGAGCGGCCGATTTACTTCGTGGAAACGCGCGAGGGACACATTTGTTCTTGGTGCACGCTTTCAGGCGATGACATCATTCTGCAACCGCACCCCTTGTCCCCGGTCCCTCCGCGCGTGTTGCATTATCCGCAGGATGCCGAGGTAATTGGACAAGTTGTCGGTGTCGCCATCAAACTCGGGGACTGGCATCCGATTTTCCCGCTCTCAACAGGCTCACGAGGGCGTGAAGCACCGAACTGAGGTGCCGTCCCGATCCGGCGCCCGGATTTGGTGGCAATAACTGGGAACTACTGCTCGTCAATCTTTCTAAATACTTTCTAGGTTCTACCCCTGCTTCCGCGCTCGACTGCTGTACATCCGTCTGCAATTTCCGGATCGGCGTCGTAAGAATGTTCGACAACTCCGCCCGATGCGCGTCCGCGAGTGCTCGGCGTGCGTGCAATTCTCCGTAGATTCGATTCAGTCCCCAGTGCGCGTACGAACCATCCTGCTTTCGCAAGCTGGCCAGATATTCCAGCCGCCGCAATGAGCCAGTGATCGCCTTCAATGTGGTCGCCTGCAGATCTTCCAAAGCTGATAAAAGAGCCATTGTTGTTACGATTTCAGAACATGAAATTTATTCGGGTACAATAAGCCAAGTCGTCATCGCAGGCACATTATCACGGCGCAGTTCACTCTGGAAAGGAGTTCGCACCGTGAAAAAATGTCTGCTTTGGTTCGCCGTCACTCTCTTCCTGGCCACAATTTCCGCGCCGCCCGTGA